>NZ_JAYGHV010000336.1:0-5771 GCF_034932145.1 Spirulina sp. 06S082
GACATCGACCACGGGAGGAGCTGCGACAAAAGCGATGATGAAGCAGGTGGTTGCGGTGAGCAGGCAGGGGATCATCAGGGTACCGAACCAACCGATATAAATGCGGTTATTGGTGCTGGTAATCCACTGACAGAAACGTTCCCACAAAGACGCGCTTTGTTGAGTTTGTACTGTTGTAGTCATTGGTTATGATTATTGCAAGAATGAATTCTGAAGTTGTTTGACTTCATTGATTTAATAGTAGCTCTACTTGTTACGTTTCGTAAACAATATTCTCATCAAGATTTTCTACCTTGCCGATAAGAGAAAATTATGAATCGAACTGTCACCTACAGCCCGGCATACACCCTCGTGCCAACGTATGAATGCTTTAATCGCTGTAGTTACTGCAATTTTCGAGCCGATCCGGGGCAGGATGATTGGTTGACGTTGCGGGAAGCAGAGACAATTTTGCAAGGTCTTCGGGAGACGGGGACGGTGGAGATTCTCATTTTGAGTGGCGAGGTACATCCGCACAGTTTGCGTCGGGAGGAGTGGTGCGATCGCCTTTACGATCTATGTAATTTAGCGCTTTCTCTGGGTTTTTTGCCCCATACGAATGCAGGTCCGTTGAGTTTTGTGGAAATGGCACAGTTACAGGAAGTTAATGTATCGATGGGGTTGATGCTGGAACAGGTTACGCCAAAATTATTGCAAACTGTCCATAAATTCGCCCCCAGTAAAGTGCCTGAAGTCCGCTTGCAACAGTTAGCTTGGGCGGGAGAGTTACGGATTCCCTTTACAACGGGGTTATTATTAGGACTGGGGGAAACGCGGGCAGATTGGCGAGAGAGTTTGCTGGCGATCGCCTCCCTGCAAGCAAAATACGGGCACATTCAAGAGGTAATTCTACAGCCCCATAGTCCGGGAAATCGGCAGAGTTACGAAGCAGGAGCATTACAAGGCGATGATTTGTTAGCGGCGATCGCCTTGGCTAAAGAAATTCTCCCCGCAACGATAACAATTCAAATTCCTCCTAATTTAGTTGCCGATGCTCACTTTTTATTGGCGTGTTTGGAGGCTGGGGCGAGGGATTTAGGGGGAATTAGTCCGAAAGATGAAGTCAATCCCGACTACGACCATCCTACGCCAGAATTTCTCGCTCAAATTATTGAGCCTGCGGGATGGAACTTTCTTCCCCGTTTGCCCGTTTATCCTCAATATTATGACTGGCTTTCTTTGCCATTGCAGCAGGCGATCGCAAATTTGCCGGAGTTGAAATTAAATAGCAAAAACCTCATTTTTAATAACTCTCACCGTAGTTAAAAAACTTTTTTGAAACTCCTTCATTATTCACCGGATCGATCGCATTTCTGTTGTATAGGGGATTGATGTTGTGCAAGGAAGGAAAACTCTCCCTATGAAACAGACAAATCGGATAAAGTTAATCACTCGTGCTACCGCAGGCGCAATTCTCACCAGTACCATTGCTATTCCTGCTGCAATGGCTTATCAAGCACTTCCTACGGAAAACCCTGACACTCCCCAAGTTAGCCAAAGCGATCGCGACTTTACCCTCGCTACTCTCGAAGAAACTTCCGTTTTCCCCTCTTTTGACTTCAACGACTCAGCCTTAGAGTTTTCTAACTCGGGTATGGCGATCGATTCTTCCTATCAACTCGCCCAATTTCAGGATTTGACAACGACTTATTGGGCGGCAAATTTTATCAGTCAACTGCTCGAATCTGGTGTTATTAAAGGCTTTCCCAACGGTCGCTTTCTGCCTGAAAATAACGTTACTCGCGCCCAATTTGCGGCCATGATCTCCAAAGCCTTTAGCGATCGCACCCCCAGTCGTGACGCGATCGCCTTTAGTGATGTCCCCAGCAACCACTGGGCTTACCAAGCGACTCAAAATGCTTACAAAATGGGCTTTCTGTCCTCACTGGGCGGGCAATTTGACCCCAATCGATCCATGACTCGTTTGGATGTTCTCACCGCCTTAACGCAAGGATTGGGCTATTCCTATGATAGTAGCCCCGAGGTTTTGTCCAAAATTCTCGGCCTCTTCAATGATGCCAACCTGATTCCCTCGGAAGCCCGATCCGTTGTGGCGATCGCGGCAATGCGAGGAATGCTGGTCAACTATCCCAATGTGCGATCGCTGAATCTCACTGAAGTTGCCACTCGTGCCGACGTTGCTGCCTATCTTTACCAGGCTTTAGTGAGTTCTGGCAAAGTCGAGGCGATCGCTTCTCCCTACGCGATTAATCTCGAAGGAGTAGAGGGGATTTCCCTCCCGACGACCAATCGCAGCACAACAACCCCTGCTAGTTCCTCGTCACCCCGCGATCGGCAAAATTGCAATCAAGGGATTGGCAATGGTTCCGAAGGATGCGATCCCGGCAATTCTCGCCCTCATGGGGGAAGTAATGACGAAGGTGGACGGGTTCCCGGTAATCGGCAATAATTGTTAAATATCAAATCACTATTCAGAGAAACAGCGAGACGGTCTCGCTGTTTCTCTGTAAGTCCCAATGGCTTGACCAAGGCGATCTTTTCAGGATATAATGAAAGTTATCTCATTACTCAACAATAATACTGGCAAGCATTCCAGCCCCTCGATGAGGTTGACAGTAATATTGATAAACTCCCAAAGGTGTATCTTGCGGAAAAGTTGTGGAATAAGTCTGTCCTGGGGAAAATAATAACTTAGTTGAGGAAAGATCGTCTAAATTTGCGCCATCGGGTCCTTTATTGAAAATAATATTGTGAGGTGCCAATTTATTCATGACAAAATTCACCGTATCTCCTGGTTTGATGTGGAGAGTCTCGGGAACAAATTTAAGCACCCCATTATCTGCTCCCATTTTGACTGTATAGGTTGCAGCCGCAGCCGGAATCGCAGTAATAGCAAAGGTTATGCACGCAAACAAGATAATAGACAGAAATAATCCCAGTTTCTTAATCACGATTAAAAAAATAATATCTCAAGACAATCTGGAAGTATTTTAACCGATTGGGTACGGCAAGATTGATTCTTCCCTTCAGTATCCTCTCGTGGCTTCCATCATTGATAATTGTTCATTAATAATTGATAATTGATAATAATTCGTTGAACAACAAGGAGATTCTCAATGGCTGTAGTTGCTTATGTGGGCATTTTAGGCGCTTTGACTGTAACGGCATTTGGTCTTTATAAGGGATTCCGTGCTGCTGGATTGATCTAGTCGAGGGCTTTGGAGACCAGATATTTGCATATCTGGTTTCTGAAAATTGGCGATCGCCCTAAATCATCATGGTTTTCCCTGCTTGAATTGCGGCTAGGATTTGTGCTGATACAAAGGGCAGTAACTCGCGATTTTGCGCTTGTGCTGTCCCTTCGGTAAAGACGGTTAAAAGATAAGGCTGAATCGTCGGCACTTCAATATAAGCACAGTCGTGACGCACCCGAGAAGTCCATCCTGCTTTTGACCAAAGTTGTGCTTGCGGGGGCAAACCTTCCCCTAAAAATCCTTGCACTTGGTTTTCCTCTCCCGGTAATAACTCCACGGGATCGAGACTGCGATGTAGGAGTTTCATCATGGTTTTACAGCGATCGCTGGACACGGCTACCCCTCCGACAATACTGTGGAATAAACGTGCTAAGGCGTTTGTGGTCAGCATATTCCGATTGTCCAGTAGTTCTCCTACGAACACTCGTTCTCTACCGTAAGGACCATCTCCCCAGGTTTTTTGATTGACATTAATACTTTCAAGTTCTTGCCAGCCTAAAGATTGATAGTAACGATTAACAATATTGCGCTGATATTGCCAGGTGGTAAAGGGTTCTGCGGAAATTTCTGGACCGCTTGTTGTCCCACTTAACATATCTACAACTAAACTGGTGGCATCATTGCTGGAGTCTGTAATCATATCCCGAATAGCGCGATCGAGTTCTGGCGATCCATTCACCATCTCTTTTTCTAGCCATTCCAGAATTGCCACTAAATAAAACAATTTTATGATGCTGGCAGGATAAATCCTTTCTACTCCCCGATAGCTGAATCCTCGGACCCGATAGTGCCAAAATTCTTCATGAGAAATAGCCCCTCCAGTATTGACGAATACGGGAGCATCATAAACAATCCATGTTAGGGCAATTTGATTGCGAGCTAAACTGGGAAATTTCTGCCATGTTGCCTCTAAAATTTCCGAGCCGATTTGTTCGAGTTGTTCGTTTTTTTCAAAGAAAGCCATTGGTTTAATTATCAACTATCAACTATCAATTATCAACTAATTAAGTATGTCTGAGTTTCCTTTTTATCTTCCCGCTTCGGCTAGTGGTGAATATTTGTGTAAAACTAATCTCGATCTCTATACTTCTCCTCGGTGTGATGATTTAGCGACGCAAGCTGCAAAAGGAAGACATTTGCAGGTGCTACAGCAAAAAGATGCTGCCTTGGAGGTGCGCTTGTGCGAGGATAATTATAAGGCTTGGTTGCCCTCTAAATGCTGCGATCGCCTTTACCCAGCACCCTCTCCTTATCGTTCTGTTTCAGTTTCCCGAAAAGAGATCGAAGTTCGCATTCCTGATATTATCGCATTTACAAAAGCCGCGATGACAATCTACCATTATTATCTTTGGGGAGGAACTGTATCTCCTAATTATGATTGTTCTGGGTTAATGCAGGCTGCTTTTGCTGCTTCTGGAATCTGGCTACCTAGAGATTCCTATCAACAAGAAGCATTTACGGAGAAAGTTTCTTTCGAGGAATTATTACCGGGAGATTTAATCTTTTTTAAAGAAACTAAACGAGTAAATCATGTTGCACTTTATTTAGGCAAGGGTCAATACATCCACAGTTCAGGTCGAGATAAGGGACGTAATGGGATTGGCATTGACCCTCTCTCGTCGGATGGTGGAAAAATTGCTCATACTTACTATCAATATTTGTTTTGTGCGGGACGAGTTATGAGTAATTATCAATGCCCTATGATTAGTTAAGTTCAATGCCAGAAGCAGCCAGATAAATCGCCCTTAATTCGAGCCAGGAAGCATTTTTAGCAAATATTTTGGTGATTCTTGGTAGCCTTGTTGCCTGTAAAATCGGTGTGCTAATTTGCGTCGCGAATGGCAATGCACTTCTAGGCGATCGCATCCCCTTGCTTTTGCTTCTGTCTCTGCACGTTCAAGCAATTTCCTACCCAGTCCCAAACCT
Organism: Spirulina sp. 06S082; assembly: GCF_034932145.1. Classification (NCBI taxonomy): domain Bacteria; kingdom Bacillati; phylum Cyanobacteriota; class Cyanophyceae; order Spirulinales; family Spirulinaceae; genus Spirulina; species Spirulina sp. 06S082. The sequence continues at coordinate 5,181 of NZ_JAYGHV010000336.1, forward strand.
CTCGCATTTTCAGAGATACAAAAGTAACTAATTCGACAAAAATCTCCCCCTAAAGCGAGTTGAGGGATAAAATGCAGATTGATGAAACCCAAAACTTGTTTATCTTTCTCTGCAACTAAGAGCAAAGTATCGGGATGGGAAAGTTGTTGGTGTACTTTAGTAATAATAAATGCTTCTGCGTTCGGATAACCAAGTTGGTCGAGCAGAATCGCTATTATGGGTGCATCATCTATTATTGCTTCTCGAATTAACATTTTTCAATTAATCCAAAATAATTGCGATCGCCGAACTCAATAAATATTCATTTTTTATTTTATCACAGTAGAGGTGTAATGCTTGCACCTTCTAGTATCTTTGTCTGTTACGATAGAATATTACCTCAAATGCCTCAAAATTCTGTCCTATGACCTTTCATCTCAAAGCACCCTTTGAACCTACTGGAGATCAACCTCGTGCGATCGCGCAATTAACTGAAAGTGTACGAGAAGGACATCAAATGCAAACGCTTCTCGGTGCGACGGGAACTGGGAAAACCTTCACGATCGCCCATGTTATCGCCAATATGGGCAAAGCTACCCTCGTCCTGGCACA
>NZ_JAYGHV010000337.1:0-5728 GCF_034932145.1 Spirulina sp. 06S082
TTATCGATCGCCTCATCGAAAGTTCGTTTCAGCAGGGATTTAGTACAGTAATTTACGATAAAAAGGGAGACCAGATGAAGTTGCACGCTCCCCTTGCCGCCCGCTACGGTTACGAGGTGAGCGTTTTAGCGCCTGGAGAACCTTATAGTGGGGTTATCAATCCTCTCGATTTCATGCGAGACCCCCAAGATGCAGTCATGGCGGGGCAAATCGGGCGGGTTATTGCCAATAATGCAGACTCGGAACAGGGCAAAAGCAATGAATTTTTCAAGAATGCCGGGGAAATGATGGCTAAAGGATTGGTACAGCTTGCCAAGTCCAGTCAGTATCCCGATCTAGCAATGGTTTACGCCTTCATTCAATTGCCCGATTTCGTCCATCGCCTTGCCCATTCCGTCTACCGTCCCGATGGCCATCCCCTGAAAATGGATCGATGGATTTCAGCCAGTTTCTCTCAACTCCTCAGTGCTAAGGATGCTGAAAAAACGGTTGCAGGCATTAAAGCCACAGCCGAAGCGACTTATAGCGCTTTTATTCAAAAAGACCTGCTGCGGGCGTTTATCGGTCAGAGTACTATTCCCGTGCGCTTGGAGGGCAAGCAAGCCATCTTTTTCAAGCTCGATGACAGCCGGCGGGATATTTTGACCCCGCTTTTGGCCGCGGCGCTTCATCTCTGCGTTGTTGCTAATTTAGCGGAGAAGCGGCGAACACCCTTCGTTTACTCTTTGGATGAGTTTCCATCCTTGCGATTGGATCGGATTGCGTATTGGGTCAACGAATATCGCAGCAATGGCGGCGTTCCCATCATTGGCATTCAAAGTCTCAACCAACTCTACGATCGCTATGGGGACAAGCAGGGGAAAGCGATCGCCTCTGCTCTTTCTACCCACGTCCTGTTCAACCCCGGAGATTACGAAACGGCGGAACAGTATTCCAAGCGCTATGGCGAAACTGAAGTGACTCTCCGCAATCGTTCGACGGGCAACTCGATGGGACAGCAGCAAACCACTCGTTCGATTAACTGGAGCGAGTCGGTACAGAAAAAACCTCTCATTAGTGCTGATGAAATCGTTCGCTTTCCTCAAGGCAAATGCGTCATTACTTCTCCTGCCTACGGTTCCGGCAGCGAGGCACTGTTTCCCTACCCGCTCAAAATCCCCGTATCTCAAGGCGATATTCGCCGGGCAAAGGAATCGGAAGCCCTCTGGGACTCGCAAATCCGACCCCAGTTGGAGCAACGTGCCGAATACCACGCTCGAGGCATCGATCTCGACCGAGAGTTGGAAAACCGCATTCGGGAAGCCTATCGGTTGTTGCCCCATCCCGACGAACCGGAGGAGGCGATCGCATCCCCTCCAGAAACAGAGCGATTGCAAAAGCGCCTATCCGCCCTCAAAATCGGGCGAGAGGCAGGGGAGTAGCTCGATTGGCTACCATGTAAATTATTGGCGATCGTTCGGAGATCCATTGAAGTGATAGTTGGGAAAATCAGAAATGATCTTAGATGAGATAAATTCAAACGCTCTAGCTATACCCTGTAATATCTGCGGTCAGCCAATCGGTAATCTTTGGCAACATTTTCGCATTCCTCCCTTCGAGCCTTATATCGATAAAAACATTGAAGAACTTCAACAGATGGATCGAGAAGCTCACCAAAAAGCCCAAAAGTTGAGATCGTATGCTAATACTCTAGTCCATCGTCATTGTTGGTCTAATTGGTCTCATCAACTATTAGTCTGTTCTTTAGCTATCAAAGCGCTCGAACATGAATTTCGGGGAGCTTTGCGTCTTGCCAAAAGTAACCGAGTTGCAGCTTATTCAACCAAACATGAAAATCCAGATTTTACACCGGGAGTTCTTTTTCTTCCTAGAGGTTCGCTAATATCTCAACATCTTTTTGGGATCGAGCTTGGAAATCCAGTGGTAAGAGAACGAGGACAATGCGTAGAATCTTTTATTAATGTTTTAACTCAAGATAAGATATCGCCCGGATTTACTTCGCCACTCTCTCTACACCAAAAAATTTATCTTCAGTGCGATGAAGAAATTGATGAAATTCTAAAAATTAATTTTTTCTCTGCTAAAAATATATTATATGCAGTCTATTTTTTATACAAGCCCGACATCGAACTCTTAAAGCAAGCAATATTACCCTCATCCAAGAAATCGAACAGGCAGATCGTCAATTTACAGACACCATAAATTTTATATTTTTATCGCTATTACACCTTTTTAGAGAATTGGGAGAATGACCAAAACCGCTCCTCCATCCACTCAGAAAAACCTGCAATTGCTGCGTTTCGCGTTCCACCGATCGCGAGACTGCATCTTTTTCGTCACACCCTCCGGTCGCCTCTTTTACGCCAACCATTCCACCGCGTCGATCCTGAAATATTCTCGCGAGGAACTCACGGGAGGAATGCACTTGGGCCACCTCGAATCGGGACTCTCGACGCGGAGGTGGAAAAGCCGCTTTCGTCGGTTACGAGAGCGAAGGCGCTTATCTTTGCAATCCATCTACCGCACGAAAGAAGGCCGAACCCTTAACGTGGAGGTCGTTCTCCATCTCTCTCAATACCGAGGTCAAGAATTTTGTTGCGCGATCGCCCGCAATATCGACGGAGACGGCAAGAGAAAGCAAATGCAGGCTCTCAAAAGAGCCAAGGAAGAAGCCGAAGCTGCCAACCGAACGAAAAGCCGCTTTTTGGCGAATATGAGCCACGAACTGCGAACTCCCCTGAACAGCATTCTCGGCTTTACCCAATTGTTAGCGCGAACCGATGGCTTTACCCTCGAACAGCAGGAATATCTCGATATCGTCAATCGCAGCAGTCAGCATTTGTTGGGACTGATCGATAATGTTTTAGAAATGTTCAAAATCGAAGCGGAAGGCGTGGTTCTGGTGGAGCGCAGTTTCGATTTGGTGCGCTTATTGGAGACTTTAGAGGAGATGTTTCGCTTGAAAGCCGAGACCAAGAGTTTGAATTTGGAGTTCGACGGCATCTCTCAACTTCCTCACTATATTACAACCGACGATCGCAAATTGCGCCAAATCCTCATCAATTTGTTGGGCAATGCGATTAAATTTACAGAAGCCGGATCAGTGCGCCTCGAGGCAAGACGGGTGGAATCTTTGGGCGATCGCTGTCGTTTGGCGTTTACTGTTGAAGATACCGGGATGGGAATTGCTGCGGAAGAAATGGATTTGTTATTCGCTTCTTTCGTCCAAACGGAGGCGGGGCGCAAATCCCAGCAGGGGACGGGGTTGGGATTGCCTATCAGTCGCCGCTATGTGGAATTGATGGGGGGAGAAATGACGGTTGAAAGTCGCGTCGGCTCGGGCAGTTGCTTTCACTTTACTATCGATGCGAAACTCGCTCGAGCCGAAGACGTGCGAAATTATATGGAACGGGGTCGGGTTAGCGTCTTGGCACCGGGTCAGCCGGAGTATCGCATTTTAGTGGTTGAGGATGTTGCGGAAAATCGCTTGTTGTTAACGCGGTTTTTGAAAGAGGTTGGATTTGAAGTGAGAGAGGCGGTTAACGGACGAGAAGCGATAGAGCAATGGGCGGACTGGCAACCTCACTTGATTTGGATGGATATTCGGATGCCGGTGATGGATGGCTATCGAGCCACTCAAAAAATTCGCTCTCTCCCCGGTGGCGATCGCCCGATAATAATCGCTCTGACAGCCAGCACTCTATCTCAAAAGCGCTCTCAGTTGTTGAAGGTGGGTTACAACGATTTGGTGGTCAAACCATTTCGCGAGGATGTCATTTTTGAGAAGATGGCCAAGCATTTGGGGGTGAAATACCTGTACGAACAGCCTTCGGTGGATAGTGCTTTCGAGATGCCGGATTCGCGCATTTCCCTACAATTTACCTTGCAATCTTTATCCAAAGTTTCGGTATCGCTGTTGGAACAATTGGCCGATGCTGCGGATACGGGAGACCCGCTTCTCGTCAAGCAGGCGATCGCGCAATTGCCGGATTCTCAATCTCAATTAAAGGTGCGTTTGTTGGAATGGGTGGCGGAGTTTCGCTTGGATTTGATTGGGGATTTGGTGGCGCGATCGCTCGATAATTCAAACAGCCCGCAATTAAAATGACTCCCAAATGGAACAAGTTACCGAAATTTTCGATACTCGCCAACAATGTTTTGTAGAAGCCCTCATTCTCGACATTCAAGAGCGCCACGTTCGAGACTTTGAAGAGATTTGGTTGCCTCAATTGGAAGAACTGAGCGAGGAAGATAAACACTTAGATTGGGCATTGAAAAAGCGCTTGTCGCGGAATTACGATGATTTTGAAGTCTATGCCCTTGAATGCAATGATATGGCTCAAGGATTTATCGCTATAGAAACATTGGGACATCGTTCTTGGTTTGACACTTCGGCTTCACTCAGTGCTGACGAAACCCAACGAATTGTCTACGCGAAATTCATTGTCAGCGCCCCTTGGAATCGCAGGGTATCCGGAACGCTACACTACAAATACGTGGGCTTGAAACTTTTGCTGTTTGCCCGACAGCGTAGTTTGGCTCTCGGATACGCGGGGCGCGTCGGGCTTCACTCGCTACCCGGTGCTGTCGGTTTTTATCATAAAGCAGGAATGCTGGAACTCGGCAACGATCCCGATCGCGAGAATTTGACGTATTTCGAGTACCGTGGTTTATCCTGAAGATAGTACGGGAGGAAACAATGACCACTCAAGACAATCCTTGCGATCGCTTGCTGAGAAACCCCAACGACCGCGAAGCACTCGAAGAACTCTATCGCCTCGAAGATGAATTGGGGGATAATATTTCGGCAGGTTGCTATGCAGATCGACCCAGCTATTTGTCCAACTTTTTTCAATACGGTTCTAAAATTGCCGATCGCGCAGAACAAATCAAAGATTTTCTGCAATCGGAATTGCAAGCCGATGAAGCGATCGCCGATCCTCGCTCTTTTTGGGTCGAACATTTTCAGCACCCAATCCCAGAGGTTCTTAGCCTTCTTGAAGAAGCCGTAAACTGTGAGGAGAAGGAAGTTCGAGAAGCAAAAGCACGGGAAGCGATCGCTCTTGCCAAAAGCCGTTTGCCGCAAACGGGGTAAATATAGCGGAGCATTACAGGAGGTAATGAAAACCTTTGTTTTATGATCGCTATCTTTTTCCAAAAAGGATATTTGTATAATATCAAAGAAATCAAAGGAGGAATTTATGCAAGATTCAAAGCGTCTGAATGAAATGCACGTACTCGAACAAATAATGAACAGTGTTGTGCGTATCGAAGCGCATTTGGCTGATGGCAGCAAGGCAACTGGATCGGGGTTTGCATATAATTTTGCCATACAGAATGATAGAACATCTGCGCCAACTATTATCACAAATAAGCACGTTATCGAAGGAGCTAGCCATATATCATTACCAATAAGTACAATGACCACTGATGGGTATATAACAGGTAATTTTGCAGTAATCACCTATGAACTGAATGAAAAACTTGTTATTGACCACCCAGATCCAAAGGTCGATCTCTGTGCTATCGGCGCAGCCCCAATATACGAACATTTCAAGACCAAGTCTCTCAGTCCGGCTTTGACAACTTTAGATAAATCAGTAAGCTAAGACGCATCTACATTGCATTAATGGCATTGCCTTTATTTTTTATCTTTCTATTCCAATGAATTATTAATTCTCCTTCATTTAACAGTTTTCTTACTGTTTTTTCTAGCTCTTCTCTATTT
>NZ_JAYGHV010000338.1:0-5691 GCF_034932145.1 Spirulina sp. 06S082
TAAACATTGCCCTGTTTTTACATCCCAAATTTTTGCAGTCCCATCATCAGAAGCTGAAAGAGCAATTTTTCCGTCTTGGTTTAATACACAATCCTTTACTTTTTCTGTATGTTCTTTAAGTATATGCAAACACTTCCCAGTTTTTGTATCCCACAATCTTAAAGTTTTATCGTCAGAGGCAGAAAGAGCAATCTTACCATCACCACTTAGCGAACAGGCATTAATTTGACTTTTATGACCCATTAAAATATGTTCACAAGTTCCCTTTTCTAAGTTCCACACTCTCAAGGTACAATCTCTTGAGCAAGATAATCCTATTTTTCCGTTATTACTTAAAGCACAATCAGTAATCATTTGAGTGTGGCCTTCTAAAATTCGTACTAAGGCTCCTTCAGATGAAGCTAGACTTGGTTTAATGGGACACAACCAAGAAGTTGCTTTACTTGCCTTTGCTTGTGTTAATAGTGTCTCAATATAATCATTTTCCTGAATAAATAAACGACCAAATAGCTGTTCAGCTAATTGTGTTTTATCTTGTTGAAGTATTCGAGATGATTGCTGAAGTGTTCGTTGAATCAGTTGTAAAGTTTTAGTTTGTTTTTCTGATAAGTCAAATTCTGATTGTTTAAGAAAATCATAATCTTCAATTAAAAGTTGTAAGGCTAAAGCTGAAATTTTATAATTTAGAAAGTCAAATTCTATTAAAATTTCACAAAAATCATCTACCATACCTGCTTGTGCTAAATGATAGGGCAAATTCAAGACATATTCTTGTCCTTCTGTTGATATATTTTTAAAAGTATTCATAACATTTTACAAGAGTTGTTTTTCTGATGTATTTAATCCTTCTAACTGAAGGAAATGAACGCATCCAGAATAATCACCAACCATAATCTGTGTACTGTCAGAGGAAAACGCTAGTGTGCTTACCCATGAGTCAAAAGTAAACTTCCCAATTACTTGACCATTATTTACCTTAACAATTTTTACTGTGTATCTAGTTGGAGAATAAAGTAGTAATTCTCCATCATTGCTGACAACAAAATGATGAAGTTCAGACTCAATTGGTAGACTAAGAATGCTGTCACCAGTAACAGCATTCCATATTCTTAAAGTGCCATCTTGAGAAATAGATACAGCAATTAATCCATTGTCGCTTATTGCACACTTAACTATTTCACCTCTATGGCCAGTTTGTATATCTAAGCAAAAATTTTTCATTAAATTTTTTATTCGTAAAATCCCACTTTTATATGCAGAAATTATAAAATATCCATTTTCATTCAAGTTACAAGCTACTATTTTATTTTTATGATCTACATATTCTTCTAAAATCATATATGCTTCTTTTTTTATATTTATTAAATAAAACTTAGTATTTGAAGCATAAACAACTATTTTTCCATTCTTACTCATGGCAAAGTTTACTATTTTTTCGTCATCATCTAAATTTCCAAGTATTTCTCCAGATTTTAAATCAATTATGTATACATTGCGGTTAAAATCTTCTAATGTTGTAATTAAAGCTGTTTCTAATGTTGAGCTAATTAAACATTCAGTAATGTTATCTAGCTCAGTATCAAGTTCTGAGTCTTCGATAAGATAACCTGTCTTAGTATTCCATATTTGAATAATTCCATTCTCTCTTATACACAAAGCTCGATTTCCATCATTACTATAATTACATACCACAACCTCTTTATTTACTTGAGTTTCTGCCAAAGGCTTCTTAATTGATTTGATTGTCCAAATACGCAAATCTAAATTAGAACCTGCTAAAAGAATATTTTTGTTCCTGTTAACACAACAATTTGATACATCTTGACCTGAAGTAAAAATATCAGATATTTTTTTTTCTGTATTATTATCCCAAACATGAATCATTCCGTTATTAGTTGTAGCTAAAATCATTCCTCCATCTTTAGATATTTGGCAGCGATTTGTAAAACCTTTTGTTTCAAATGCTTTAATACATTCACCAGTATTTATATCCCAAAGTCTGACTCTAAAATTCTCTGAAAACATATCCTCAGACAAATAAGATTCTTCAATCATTTGAGATATTATTGAAGACAAAAATAGATTATTTTCATCAGAAGAATCTCTAAGATCAAGAATTTTGGTTTCAGAATTATTGATTTTAGATAAAGCAGTTAAATTGACCCCAACTAATTCATTAGAATCATCTAACAAATCTTCGATAACCAAAACGTCAGAAATAGACACAGCAAAAGTTGCGTCCTCATTCAAACTACAATCTCTAAAACATCCATTATTATTTTCTATAATAGATAAACATTCTCCCGTTTGAGTATCCCATAATATTAAAGTTCCATCATAAGAACCAGACAAAGCTTTTTTTCCATCACTACTTAAATCACAGCAACTTATCTGATCTGTATGTGAATGAAAGATAAGTAAACATTCTCCTGTTTGAGTATCCCACACTCTTAGAGTTTTATCATAAGAACCAGAAAGAGCAATTTCAGAATTTTCGCTTAAGGCACAACTTGTCACTTTGCCTGTATGCTGTCTAAGTATATGTAAATACTTACCTGTTTTTGTATTCCACAGTCTTAAAGTTTTATCATCAGAAGCAGAAAGAGCAATTTCACCATTACCACTGAGTGAACAAGCATTAATTTGACTATTATGACCTACTAAAATATGTTCACAAGTTCCTTTTACTAAGTTCCAAACTCTCAATGTACAATCTGTTGAGCCAGATAACCCTATTTTTCCATCATTGCTTAAAGCACAATAAGTAATTGCTCCATTATGACCTTTTAAAATTCTTATTAATGTTCTTTCAGATGAAGTTAGACTTGGTGTAATGGGACATAACCAAGAAGTTTTTTGACTTGTTCTTGCTTGTGTTAAGAGTAGCTCAATATAATAATTTTCTTGGCAGGATAAACGACCGAATAATTGTTCAACTAATTGAGTTTTATCTTGTTGAAGAATATGAGATGATTGCTGAAGTGTTCGTTGGATAATTTGTAAAGTTTCAATTTGTTTTTCTGATAAGTCTAATTTTGATTGTTTAGGAAAATCATAATCTTCGATTAATAGTTGTAAAGCTGAAACTGAAATTTTATAATTGAGAAATTCAAACTCCATTAAAATTTCACAAAACTTATCTGCCATACCTGCTTCTGCTAAATGATAAGGTAAATTCAAAACAAATTCTTGATCCTCTAAGAATAAATCTTCAAAATCACTCACCACGCTCCCTCCTTAAAACTCCCTTTAATTTTTCCCAAACCTTCAACTCATTCCTAGCAATAAGCTGATGAATACCCGGAAGTGTTACCGGATGAGTTTCTAAAATATCTTTTCGATGCAGAAAATCTCGGAAACTAGAATGATAAATACTATAACGTTTCTCCTTTTTCATGAACTCATGTAAAAACTGCTTCCACTCATTCAAAACTTGCTGAACTGTATATTCATCCTCACCCGAAAAATCACAAATTTTGCGACGGGAAACAGGTTCACGCACTTCTCCCAAAATATAGACAATCTTGATTTTCTCGACAGGTAAAGGTTTAGCAGTCATTCCCATGCGTCGCCAGTCAAATTCATAGTAACCTTCTAGTCCTTGAGGAAATTGTTCTAAGGTTAAATCTTGATATTTACCTTCTTCTATATCTATTAAAACATAACGTAAATACATGAAGTTATTATCACTTTTTGACGCTATTTTATTGGTAAATTCTGTAATTGTTTCTCCTCTTATCTCAATGCGCTGAGGTAGATTTTCACTACTATTAACTCGATTTCCAATATAGGTTCTCACATCTCGCTCACTGTCAGTTTGATAATCTAACAGACTGAGGGTTTGTATAGGGGCAAAACTGGTTAGAGAAACTTCTACATCCCGTCTTCGAGTAAGGATAAAATAAACTCCATCGGGTAAATGAGCGGGTAAATAGAGGATATTCGCAGCATCTCGATAACTATTGCCATAAACTTCATCAAGTGAATCGATAGCAATAATTACCTTCTCTCCTTTCCCTTGCTGTGCGACTTCATCTAACAATTGACTGAGAAATTCTCCATCTTGTTTAGCATTGGAGGGTAAAGATTCGTAAGGAAGCTGATAACGCTCAATTAATTGACGACAGACACTCTCAAGAAACTGATCTGCTCGATTGGGTCCTTGTAGTAATTGGTTAAAATGGGCAATACAGTTTTCCTCCTGTACGTACTTCGCTAGAATTGCACTTTTTCCCTGCCCCGGATCGCCGATGATAGTAAAATAACCCTTATCATTATTGGCAATAAAGGCGTTAATAGCCTCAAAAACATATTCGCGTCCCACAAAATCTTTCGTTTTATCGTTAATTAGAGATTGAAACTGACTGGGAATATACGATGATTTTTGTAGAAATTTGAGTAAGTTTTCAATGGCTTGTTGATTACCTTCAACTGCTTCAACGAGCGATCGCACCGCGTCCTCATTCCACTCGTTGTAAGTGCGATCTCCGATTTGAATCTCGTTACCCTCAATTTTACCAACAATATTTTTGCCGAGTTGGATATCACCCTTGTTTTTGCAGGAACTCAAAAACTGACTTAACATGGTTAGATCGGTGCCATTGTAGTGACCGCCTGCAATGCGATCGAAAATAGCTTTAACTTCATCCAAATTATCCATAATGACCACCGATTGACATAAAATTTGAATTTAGGTACTTTTGCTTGTGTATGATGTGCGATCTCCAATTTGAATGCCATTACCCTCAATTTTACCAACAATATTTTCACCTCGCACATTTTCCAAAATTGTCTCGGCAATATTGTTAGCCTTGACCTCTACTTCGGATTTTACTACATTCACATCCCCACTCACCGTAAACTCCCCACTCAAAATCTGTTGTAACACCTGCTGACTCTCGGCCAGATCGACCTCCCGCACCGCACCGCCTAACGTCGGAGGTCGATCGCCAGTTCCCAACTCTCCCTCACCTATTTTCCCTCGATGCAAAGCGATCGCCATTGCCCCGATCCCCTTCTGAATCGTCAACTCCGGCTCTTGCACCCATCCCAGCATCCCAAACTTGCGCTCTACCTCACCCCGCACGGACTCAAAAACGTACTGGTACAGGTCAAAAATACTGATATAGCCCCGTCGGTTCTCGATACCCGATCCTCGCAACCCCTCCGTCAGCGATCGAGCAAAAAACGTCAGCGCATCCTTTCGCAAAAAAAGCGATCGCTGACTTTCCCGACAAGCCGTAATGATAACCCGTCCCTCTCCCGTCCCCAATAACGCCGTTGCTGTCCGATCTGGCAGATTTCGCCCCCCGGATTGCGACTCTCCACCCAACGAGTCCGGCGAAATTTCTCCCGCATGACAGGCATTAAAAATCAAGAAAACCCGCTTCGCCGCGATCGCCTTCACCTTCTCCAGTAAAGTCGTCTCTCTCACCCCACTGCCCCCGATGACCTTACCCCCCTCCAGCCGAGTATCGCAAGTCGTCAAATAATAGCCATCCTCCCCATATTCCCCATGACCGCTATAAAACAGCACAAACGTGTCCTTTTCTGTTAATGTCGAAGCGATTTGGTCTAACTCCGCCTCAATCCTCTGGCGAGTTGCTGCCCCATCATGCAATACTGTCACTTGTCGATCCGGATAGCCACAATAACGGCGATCGCCCAACACTGCTGCTACTTCCAGCGCAT
>NZ_JAYGHV010000339.1:0-5599 GCF_034932145.1 Spirulina sp. 06S082
GCTCTCTTAGGGCGTAATTCCAGACAGCACGACACACTCTCAAGGTGTTCTCAATTACCTCGATTTGCTTTTCGTTCGGGATTAATTTATACTCGTAAGTTAGTGTTAACATTTTGACCTCCTGAATCGGATTCTAGCAACCTTTACAAAGAATGTCAATCTATTTGTAGGGACGTTAAATTTAACGTCCCTACTTTGGTCGGTTTTGTTTGTTGGCAAAAAGACGAGCGACCTACCGGAACAATCGAATTCGCCAAGCGGTCGAGGGATGGCGAATCGAATTCGCCATATCCAATCGACCAAGAGAGGGAAAGCGCTCGTCATCTCACCGCTAACCCTAATGCGCGTAGCGCAGGCTTCGTCAACGGGTCTAGCGGGAGTCCTCTTTTTGCATTTTGTGGAAGCAGTAGCGGAAAAGTTCATTTTTGCAAATTGCTATAACCCCAAGGTGGCGGGAAATATACTACGGCGGGAAGGTTGTAGTACGAGTAGAGTGAAATCGGCGGAACAGTTGGAACTGAGGGCGGTGACAGGTAACGAAAAGCTAGAACCCGCAAGATTTCGAGAAAAATGACCCTGTTACAAATCGTTATAGAATTCTGTAAGCGTTATATGTTACATTCTACAAGTCTCGACGCGAGAGAAGAGCCCCATACTGCCCACCAATAACCCCACCAAATCCCCCCTCCAAACCAACCCAAACCACCCCCACACAATCCGGGAAGTGTCCTTGGGGTGCTTTGGAAGTGAAAGTTAAATCCTTGTAATACAACCAACTTTCTCCTCTGCGCCATCCCACGCGATCGCCGAACTTCTCCCAAATTTTCCTATCATATTCTCGCGTCCCTCCCAAACTCTGGTAAATGCGCTTCTGTACTGAAAAGCCGAAGCGTCCCTTGCTGTATTTTACCCAGAGTTGGTCAATCGCCCGCAAATCCTCACAGGGAAAATTGTCGATACTTTTAGTATCCAAGTATCCCTCCTCCTCTCGTCCCGCCACCTGACACATTACCTTTCTCGTCTCCTCATCCGCTTCTTGCCATTGTCCCCCCTTTAGCAGCGCCTCTAACCTGTGATAGCGAGGGGAGACAACTTCCGATACCTCCAGAATTTCTAACCAGTCCTGCATTGACTGAGGGCGATCTTCTGGTTTCACCGCCATTCCTCGGACGATCGCCTCATTCACCCGATCGCTTACCGTAACCAAATCTTTCGGCGGAATCAACTTTTCATCATCCACCTTCCGCACCAAACAATTTACAGGCAATTGTCCCGTCACACCGAGATATAACGAAGCAGCAAGGGTATAAACATCTACTGTCGGTTCGCGATTTCCCCTGATAATCTGTTCGTAAGGGGCAAAAGCAAGATTCCCGAACATTTTAGAACTCACCGTCGTGGGAATAATTTCCCCAGAAATACCAAAATCGATTAAAATAGGCTGAGAATTCCCCCGTAACATGATATTCACAGGAGTCGCATCCCGATGCACTAAACCCGCCTCATGTACTTTCACCAACGCCTCGGCAATGGGACAAATATACCGTAACACCTCTTGTTCTGGAATTGCCCCTCGTTGCTGCACTAACTGATATAAATTCATCCCCTCGATAAACTCCATCACCAAACAATGCGCCCCCTCTTCTTCAAAAAGGTCATTCACTCGAACAATATTGGGATGGGGATCGCGGCATAATTGAGCTAAAATTCTCGCCTCGCGGATAAAGCGATTGACATATCTTTCGTAGTCGGGATCGTTTCTGAGAACAGCATTGGGGGTTTTAATCACCACCGGGGTTTGAAACCCTTGATGAATTGCCTTGTAGGTGATACCAAAGCCACCGCGCCCGAGAATTGTCTCAATAATTAGTCTACCGTTTTGGAGTTTGTTTCCTTGCGACCAGTACATGGTGGAGAATTTTTGCGAGGGTATAAGATTATTTTACTCGAATTTTGTAATCTGCTAGAGTTTGTCTTTCTTCTCGTCGATCTGTCAATTTTTACCGCAAAAAAAGCGCCAAAAATGCGGCGATCATCATTCCAATTTGCACCCACATATTCACATCCCACTGAGGAAAAGGAACAAACCAACCTTTCACTCCCAATAATCGCAAAAATTCTGGTATCGTTTGCACGCGATCGCGAGGCATTAGCGCCATTCCTTTTAAAATTGCTCGATTCACCCGCTTGCTAATTCTTTCATTGTGGCAGATGGGGGGCGTTAAATCGATACTGAGATCGCGATCGTTACAATCTAACGCACTTTCCGGCGCTTTTCCTGTGAGTAACTCATATAACGTCGCCGCCAACTCATAAACATCACTCCAACTTCCCCGATCTAACTGTCCCGAATACAATTCTATCGGCGCGAATCCATCGCTGGTAATCTGTTGCGTTAGGGGATGATCGAATGCCCGCGCCAAACCAAAATCAATTAAAACTGCCTCCATTTTTCCTTCTCGTAACCGTAACATAATATTAGCGGGTTTAAGATCCCGATGTAATAAACCCTCTTTATGGACGACTATTAATGCTTCTCCAATTTGGCGAATATAGCGCAAGGCTTCTCGTTGGGGTAAAATCGGTGTAGTGCGATCGCCCAAATCCTTCCCCTCGATATAGTCCATCACGATACACCAATAGCGATGTTCTCGTAAAAATCCCGATTTTTGTTCTTGAAACAGTTCTTGCACTCGTACAATATGAGGATGGCGACACTTTGCCAATTTAACGGCTTCATCGCAGAATTTTGCCTCTAAATCCTTCTTTTCTTTAACCGTCATTCCTTGGAGGAAAGAAGAATCTAAATTCAGTGTTTTAATGGCAACCAAACGATTATCCCGCGATCGGGCTAAATAAGTGATACCAAAACGCCCTTGTCCCAAAACTTTTTCAATGGTATATGTGCCATTTTTCAGCGTATCTCCCGCTTGCCAAACCATAATCGCTTCTTCCCTGCATTAAAATATGCTGTTATTTATCGTAGGGGCGCAATGCTTGCGCCCGCAAGGTTTCGAGAAAAATGACCCTGCTACAAATCGTTATAGAATTCTGTAAGCGTTATATATTACATTCTACAAGTCTCGACGCGAGAGAAGAGACGCACCAAATCCTTCTCCACCCACCACACCCAATCACCCCACCACCCCAACACCCATAAGGAAGGGAGGTGTCCTTGGGGTGCTTTGGAAGTGAAATCCCAATCCTTGTAATACAACCGCCACTTCCTGCGCCATCCTACGCGATCGCCGAACTTTTGCCAAATTTCCTCATCATATTCTCGCGTCCCTCCCAAACTCTGGTAAATCCGCTTCTGTACCGAAAAACCGAAGCGCCCCTTGCTGTATTTTATCCAGAGTTGGTCAATCGCCCGCAAATCCTCACAGGGAAAATTGTCGATGCTTTCAGTATTCAAGCATCTCTCCTCCTCTCGTCCCGCCACCTGACACATTACTTTTCCCGTCTCCTCATCCGCTTCTCGCCATTTTCCCCCCTTTAGCAGCGCCTCTAACCGTTGATAGCGAGATGGCGTGACTTGTTTGCTAAAAGGCACGACAGGGGGCGAAATTGGCGTAAAATTCGGGGTAGGAGATGAGGGAACGCTAATCTGAGGGGAACTCGGCTGAAAACAGTTTAAAACTTCTGCAACCGATTGATAGCGACTCTTCGGTTTTGGTTCAATTAATCGATCTAAAATACTGCCTAACTCATCACTGACGGAATTACCATTCAAAAAATCTCGCCACGCCCATTCCGCCTCCATCACATCATACAATTCAAACGGACTTACTTGAGTCAATAAATGCAAACAAGTTACCCCCAAACTATACAAATCACTGATAAACTTAGGCTTACCCATTGACTGTTCTGGGGCGCAATATTCCGCCGAACCGATAACTGTTCCCGTGACGCTGCGTTGTACGGGTTTGATATATTTTGCCGCGCCAAAATCCACTAAAACTAACTTTTTATCTGCATTGCGTCGAATAATATTTTCCGGTTTTATATCCCGATGAATGACTTGATTATTGTGGACAAATTGCAACACTGTCAATAAATCTTGCAACAACTCCCGAATCTGACTTTCCTTGAAAACTCCATTTTGCTCTAACTCTGTTTGTAAATTTTGCCCATCAATGAATTCTTGTACCAAATATTGACGATTATCTGAAGTAAAATAAGCAAATAACTCTGGAATTTGCGAATGTTTGCCCAACTCTTCTAACCGTTGTGCTTCTTGTGCAAACAATTCTGAGGCTTTTTGTATACTTTCTGTCCCCTGTGCTTGAGGGAGAAACTGTTTAATCACACAAGGGGGTTTTGAAGGTTTATCTTCGTCTACTGCTAAAAAAGTGCGACCAAACCCTCCTTCTCCTAAAATATACTTTGCCCAGTAGCGTTCTCGTAATCGCAGTTTATCACCGCATTTCTGGCAAAATTGGGCATTATCGGAGTTAGTTTGCAGACAATCAGGATTAAGACATTGGGACATTGCTCGACTGGGGAGGAATTGGCGATGGATGTGAGATAATAAAGCTAGTTTACTATAAATTTAGAATCGTGACCATTATACAGGTGTAGCTAAATCCGTTGTTCCATAACCAGTATAAGGTCTCTGGTAAGGTGGCAGCAAGCCGATAATAATATCCTCTTTAGGAACTCCCATATTAACCAATTCTTCGGCAATATCCACCTCAGTCATATTGCGCTGAATCCAAATTTTTCCTATTTTTATATCCAGATGAATAAAACAAGCATAAATTCGTTCGTGATCTTGCCAACCGACATCTAATAAGAGATAGCGATCGCGTTCTTTATCAAAAATCAATTGATTCTCTATGTCAGGATTTTCTTGTTCTTTAAAAATTTCTGCGGTTAGAAATTTGCAAATACATTCACGATAAAATTCTAATCTTTCCATTGTGTAATAACCTCCTTGGATGGATCGTAAATAATGAGTTTAAGTTGATAGAATTGAACAGCTTCTTGAATGAATCTTTCTTGAAAAAAAGAGTTAAATGTATTTAATGGTACAGCTAAATATAAGATTCTCTCGATATCGGTCATTTGCAAAGCAAGTCTATAGTTCAAAAATTGACCCAAGGCTGCATGAAAATCTGTGAGACTTGAATTACTTAAGAAACTTTTGATTTCAACGGCAATTTTTCGTTCTCCTTTCTCAGCCGCTAACATTTTATCTGCACCCAAATCGATTTCAAAATGTACTTTGTCAATCTTAACTCTGAGGGGATCGGCTGTAATGTTCCAGTGTTCCTTCTGTAGAGCTTGTTTAACAGCATCATGAAATAAGTCTTTTGCAGCCATTTTTTCTTTTTTATCTCTCCTCTTCTCATTTTAGTTTAACATTATCGCATTTAATCAATTTGCTGCTTTTTCAGGAGACTTTAAAAATTTGATGAGATAAGTATAATAGCTTTCCGTTGTATAATCTCCTAAATTTCCCAAACTCACGCGATCGAACCTCAATCTCATTGTAGGGGTGTTATGCTTGCACCCTCAACGCGATCGGGGTTAATTTGGAGACAATTGGGATTGAGGTATTGAGTCGACATTGTTAGACGGGAGAGGATTTATGACT
>NZ_JAYGHV010000340.1:0-5490 GCF_034932145.1 Spirulina sp. 06S082
TGGCTTGAAAATGAATCGCCATTCCCAGACGCGATCCAATAATAACGCTATCTTCTGCTGTGGCCAAACGCACCCAGCGCAAGCGATCGCCTTCTCCGAGGGAAATAGCAATTAAACCATTGTTGCGAATATTACTAAAGGCAGAGAGGGCGCTTTTTTTAATGATGCCATTTTGAGTGAGCATAACAAGATAACCATCATCGGTAAACTCACTAACCGCAATCAAAGAAGTGATTTTTTCTTCCCGAGGGATGGGGAGAAGCTGCACGATCGGCGCACCCCGCGCCGTCCTGGATGCGGTAGGAATTTTGTAAGTATTGATGGAATAGACTACGCCGCGATCGCTGAAAAACAAGACCATATCGTGATCGCAACAAGTTAAGAAATGCTCTACCGCATCATCTTCCTTGATTTTGGCACCCGCCCGCCCTCGGGTGGCACGATTTTGCGCCTCAAAGGTATCCACGGGCATTCGCTTAATGTAACCTTGTTCGGTGAGGAGAATCACAACGGGTTCATTGGCAATTAAATCCGTTTCGTCTAACTCACCTTCTGCGGCCAGAATTTCCGTGCGTCGGGGGGTTGCATGGATATTCTTGATTTCTGTAACTTCCTCAACAATAATACCTTCGATGCGCTCCCGCCGTGCCAAAATGTCTTCTAAGTCTGCAATAACTGCCAGTAATTCTTCATGTTCTGCATTAATTTTCTCAGATTCTAAAGCTGTTAAACGACGCAACTGCATTTGCAGGATAGCATCGGCCTGCACTTCTGAAAAAGCAAAATTCTCCACTAATTGTTGTTTGGCGGTCGCCGTGTCTGCTGCTTGGCGAATGAGTCGAATGATCGCATCTAAATTTTCGAGGGCGATCAACAATCCTTGCAAAATGTGATCTCGCTCTTGTGCCTTGCGAAGTTTATACTGGGTGCGGCGAGTAATGGCTTCGATACGGAAATTGAGGAAGACTTGCAAAAAGAACTTTAGATCGAGGAGTTGGGGTTCTCCGTTTACCAAAGCCAGCATATTTGCGCCAAAATTGTTCCGCAGGGGGGTTTGTTTGTAGAGATTATTGAGGACAACTCGGGCGATCGCGTCTCGTTTTAGTTCAATCACAATCCGCATTCCATCGCGATCGCTTTCATCGCGAATGTCGGAGATGCCTTCAATGCGCTTATCGTTAACTAAATCGGCAATTTTCTCGATTAAGGAGGCTTTGTTGGTTTGATAGGGAAGTTCGGTAATAATAATGGCTTCGCGATCGGGACGGCCGCGATGTTCCATCAGTTCGATCGCCGCCACCCCCTGCATCGTAATCGAACCGCGTCCCGTGTCATAGGCATCGCGAATGCCAGAATGACCTAAAATTTGCGCTCCCGTGGGAAAATCAGGGCCTTTAATATGGCCGCGCAACTGTTGAATGGTAATTTCTGGATTTTCAATCAGGGCAATTAAGCCGTCAATGACTTCCCCTAAATTATGAGGAGGAATATTGGTGGCCATCCCCACCGCAATTCCCGAAGACCCATTCAGTAAGAGTTGCGGAATGCGGGAGGGAAGGACAACGGGTTCTTGTTGCGCCCCATCAAAAGTATCGGCAAAATCAACGGTTTCTGCTTCAATGTCTCGCAATAAAGCATTAGTAGCCAAAGATTGCAAGCGACATTCCGTGTAACGCATGGCTGCGGGGGGATCGTTGTCTACAGACCCGAAGTTCCCGTGACCGTTGATAAGAGGGTTTCGCATGGAAAAATCCTGCGCCATCCGCACCAAGGCATCGTAAACGGCTGTATCTCCGTGGGGGTGGTATTTCCCTAAAACTTCCCCCACGACCCTCGCACATTTCCGGAAGGGGCGTTCGGGGGTGAGTCCCAACTCGTACATGGCATAGAGAATTCGACGGTGAACGGGTTTGAGGCCGTCTCGCGCATCGGGTAATGCCCGTCCTACGATGACGCTCATGGCGTATTCGAGGTAGGATCGAGACATTTCATTTCTCAAGTCCGTAGGGACAATCCGTTCCTGAGAGGAAGTCATAGGGTCACAAACTCCGTAAAATTGAAACTGAGGTGCTGGGAAAATCTTAAAAAATCAAGCTAAAAATTAAACGAATTGGGTATTGTTTAATCCGATGCTTTTTTTTCCAGTTGATTTGCTAAATTACTGTAATTTTCTCTACTATTTTACCTTGATTTTGTCTCCAAGTTCAGGAATGGTTGATAATCAATCGGGAGAAGGGCAATCCGTACATGAGTTAGGACTGCAAGCGCCATCCTTTTTTAACAGTTTGGCGACATCGCGCGATCGCCAAACTATCGTCTTCCACGTCCTCAGTAATGGTAGAACCCGCCGCGATCGTTACCTCTTTTCCTAGGGTCACGGGTGCAACGAGAACGCTATTTGCGCCTATTTTTGTGCCATCGTCGATCGCCGTCGGATGTTTATTTACCCCGTCGTAATTGGCCGTAATCGTTCCGGCTCCAATGTTAACGCGATCGCCCACTGTAGTATCTCCCAAATAAGACAAATGGGCGACATTGGTTTTCTCTCCTAAAGAAGTCTTTTTCAACTCAACAAAATTGCCCACGCGACAAGATTTGCCCACCTTAACTTGTCCGCGTAAATGAGCATAAGGTCCCACGCGAGTTCCCGCTTCTATTTCACTCTCGCTGACCACGGAATATAGCACCGTAACATTTTCCGCGATTGTACTATTTTCAATCAAACTGCCTGGGCCGATCCGACAGCCCGAACCGATCTCCGTCTCTCCTCGTAAATGGGTTTGCGGTTCGATAATTGTATCGGGGTGTAATGTGACCGTATCATCAATGGTAATGCTGTCGGGGTCGATTAATGTGACACCCGCCGCCATCCAAGCATCCTTGACTCGTTGTTGTAAAATCTGATAAGCGCTGGCCAGTTGGCGGCGATCGTTAATACCGGTAATTTCCTGATAGTCTTCTACATCTACTGCCATAACCGGCTGCATCATGGCAAAAACATCGGTAATGTAGTATTCTTTCTGATCGTTATCTGCTTTAAGATCGGGCAGTATCTTGGCCAATTGTTGCCAATTGAAACAATAAATTCCCCCATTAATGCGACAGTTTTGTTTTTGAGCCGTCGTACAGTCGCGATCCTCAACAATTTGTTGAACGTAACTGTTATTATCGCAGAATACCCGCCCGTAACCTCGAGGGTTGGGTAACTGAGCCGTTAAAAGCGTGGCTGCATTTTGATGTTTTTTGTGGGTTTCCCATAACTTAGCAATGGTTTGCGATCGCAGCAAAGGAACATCCCCATTCAAAACCAATAAATCTCCTTGAAAATCCTGTAAGTGAGGCAGCAATTGTTGAATCGCGTGACCCGTCCCCAATTGCTCCTTTTGTTCCACAAATTCTAAATTTTCATAGTTCGTTAGGGACGCTTTCACCCGTTCGGACTGATATCCTACGATCGCCAACTGTTTCGAGGGATTTACCGACGCGCAACTGAGAAGAGCGCGTTCGACTAAACTTTTTCCTCCCAACTCATGTAAAACTTTGGGATACTCCGATTTCATGCGAGTTCCTCGCCCTGCTGCTAAAATTGCTACTGCTACCATATTTCTGTAATTTTGTTTACGATCGCATTCGCCAAGCGGTCAGATGCCGCGTCGCCGAAAGCGGTGCATTAATACACAATACCAATATCTCGCGCCAATATTATAACTCGCGTTTAAATCTGCATTCCCAATTTTTTCCCCCTTTCACTTTTTCTACTGCTTTTCTTCTTGGAAAAGTAGGAGAGTTTCTTCCTGAACTTCAGGGCTCGGGCTGGATAGGGTCAGATAAATTCCCAGTGTTACGATCGCGAAAGATATCCCTTCTAAAAGACTCAATTTTTCCGCAAAGAAAATCCACGCTTGCATGGAACTCAAGAAAGGTTCTAGGAGTAACACAACGGCAACAAGACTGGATGATAAAATGTTTAAGGTATAGGTCAGCAGTCCGTGACCGATAACAAAAGTTAGAGACAAGCCAGCTACAGCTAACCATCCTGTTTCCGAAGTCGGCATGATTTGATCGTGAGTAAATAGAAGAATTGGCAGCAAAAATAAAATGCAACACAAGCAACGCCAAAAAAGAATACTACTAACACTTAAATTCTGCCTGAGTCGTTCTACTATTAATAAGTAGAGACCAAAGAAAATTGCGGATAATAAGGCTAATCCGTCCCCTTGCAATTTAGTTGTCGCAATCTGTATCTCTCCAAGTCCAATTGCGATCGAACCTCCTATCGCTATAACCATACCAATGAAAAATTGGCGATCGCAACCTCGAGCCAAAAATAGCCATGCGAATAAAGTTGTAAATAATGGTGTTAAACCGTGAAAAAAGGCAGAATTACTAATATTAGTTTGAGTGATTGACCATGCCCAAGACATCTGGTTGATAGTGGAGCATATCCCTGCACCGAGAAGGAGCAAAAAAGTTTTTCGGAAATTAAACTGAGAACCCAGCGATCGATTGCTGGTTCTTTGGGTTTGTAGGAAATCAAATCTATTGTCTAAACCGAAAATAATGATTGTGATAAAAAAGCGATCGAACACTGTAGCTGTAGGACTAATTTCTTGTTCGCTCCACTTGGTAAAAATGGGAACGAAGGATAAAATAAAGCAAGCAATTAGTAATGCGAGTATAGCAAAAATCTTGCTTTGAAATTTTGATTTTTGTCCTTCTTCCTGTTGATTGTTCATATATAGCAAAACCAGATAAATTGTAAATGAGTGGAAAATGGAACAAGCATCTTGCTTACTGAAATAAAAAGACCCAATCTAATATTTAACCTTTATTTAAGATATCAACCTAGAAAATCTCTTGACGATCCATTTCTCCTAGACTTTAAGCAGTTGTTGCTGCATCAACAGCAAGAGAATATGTATCCTTATCTTTATAGTACACCAGACCCAAGCAAAGAAAACGATCCAGCTTGTGGTGAGACACACTATAACGATTTGATTGGCAATGTTCCTGGTAGAGCTTGTTAAAACGCATCAAGTGAGATTTTGTCCGTCGCGTTGCATAGGAAACCATCGTTCCCGTCCGCATAATAAACGCCCAGTCGGAAGATTGTGCCAATAATAACTCTCGCGCGGCTTGATTTAAGGCTTTTTTCTCTAGCTCGTCTTTTGCTTCTCGGCAACTTAACTCAATCATCCGCTCTGCTGTTTTATGTAAGTGAGGATAAATCCAAGCATTGGTTTCATTGAGCCAGAACTCGTGGAATCCTTTAAAACCCCAACTTGACTGAGCAGGACAGCTAACCTGCTGGGTGGGTTCTCGTTGCAGATATTCGGCGAGGTGAATGGTTTCGTAGGTACTTTGATCGATCGCCATTACTCCTTGTAATTCTCCCGTTGTCCTGTAAATGGGAATAGCAGAGGTAATGCCTAAAACAGAAGGTTGGGCAAAAACATAAATCGGCGACCAAATTAAGGTTTTTGAGGCTTT
>NZ_JAYGHV010000341.1:0-5475 GCF_034932145.1 Spirulina sp. 06S082
AGCCCCAGACGAGGAAACGGGAACTCCTCCCGTAGCACGGCGCAGCAGCCGTCGGCGATCGCGGTCTTCGGGCAATTCTCAATGGAGTCGCTTGCTCTTATTTGGTGCGGGAGGAGTGGTGACAATTCTCATTTTATGGCTGGCGATCGGGCAAGTTCTCAAAGCCCTATTTGGGGCGACGGACACGGTACCGGGGTTAGAAGCCGATCAACCAGCTATTTCCCTGGCCAGTCCCGTCGTTGCCCTCCCTGACGAAGCTGAAGAAACCGCCCCCAATGCTGCTACTGGAACATTAACGGAAGAAAATGCCCGTCAAATTATCGAAACTTGGTTATCGGTGAAGCGATCGGCGCTGGGGAAAGAGCATCAAATTCCTTTACTTGAAAGCATTTTAGCCGATCCTACCCTCGCAACTTGGCGCGATACGGCACAATCTCTGCAACAAGAGAATGCTTATCGAGAATACGAACATACTCTGCGGGTAGAGAATGTAGATTTTAATGCCGAGAATCCAAATACAGCAAGGGTTGATGCCTCTATTCGAGAAATTGCTCGCGCTTTTCGCGGCGGACAGCCAGACGGAAGCAGTTCTTATGATGATAATTTGCGAGTTCGCTATGAGTTAGTTCGACAAAATGACCTCTGGCGCATTCGCAGTATGACGGTGCTTTAGGAGTGGTTAGTGATTAGTGGTTAGCGATCGCGATGAACGAAAACTCGACGATGAAGGGGCGATCGCTGCTGTCAATCGCGGGTTTAGCTATCGGTTTTAAGTATCTTCCAAAATATTATTTAAAGCAGTCTTCATCTCTTCAACACTTGTTGTAGCCGTACCAAATTGACGCACAACAATACTGGCTGCCAAGTTACCTAAAACAGACGCTTCCCAAAAAGAAGCCCCCGCACATAAAGCTAGGGTTAAAGCGGCCACCACCGTATCTCCTGCCCCGGTAACATCAAAAACATCTGTACGGTTAAAGGCAGGAATATGATGAAGAGTTAGATCGCGATCGCATAAAGTCATCCCCTCTTCTCCCCTCGTAATGAGGATTTCTTCCGCTTGAGTTAATGCCAATAAATCCCGCGCAGCATTAGCCAAAGTCTCTTGATTATTAATGCCGTATCCCACAGCATTTTCCGCTTCCGGTAAATTGGGGGTGAATAAAGTTGCTCCTGGATAGCGGTTTAAGGCTTTTTGTGCGTCAACAATAACCCTTGAGTGAGATAAACCTGCTTCGATAACTGTGGGAGTTAAAACCCCTTCGCCATAGTCGGAAAAAACCACTGCATCCACGGTATCGAGTTGGCTGCGAATGGCTGCGGCCAGTTGATTTTGAATCTCTAGATCGGGGAGTTGGTCGGACTTGCGATCGATACGGACGATCTGCTGAGTAACGGACTGTCTCGCGTGTCCGGCGATGCGAGTTTTGGTAACAGTAGGACGATTTGCATCGGTAATAATGCGATCGCCATCGATACCAGCCTCAGCAAAAATGCGCCGTAATGCCTCTCCTTGGGCATCATGACCCGTCAAGCCGATCGCCTTCACTTTTGCCCCTAATTTGGCAAAATTGTAGATAGCATTTCCTCCACCCCCTGGAATTTGGCGCGTGTATTCATGGCGTAGAATCAAAACGGGAGCCTCTCGAGAGAGACGTTCGACTTGACCCGTGAGAAACTCATCTAACGTTAAATCGCCAATCACTAAAATTTTGGCGCGATCGAAGCGATCGAGTAAGTCAAAGAGTTTCGGGGCAGCAGATGCAAGAATGGGCTTAAATGCTTCAAAATCGGGCATTGGAAATGGGGAATAGAGAATCGTTAATCGTTTATTTATTGTTCTGTGTTGGGAGGCGTGAAAGTTTTTTCTTCCTTTTCTGGGGTTTCTGCGGGAGTTACGGAGGGATCGGGAGGTGGGGCTGGTAAAGGAGTAGATGGGGGAGACACCACAGGAGAAGGAGTTGGAGAAGGCGATGGTCTTGGGGGCGTTGCAGAAGGAGTTGGTCTTGCAGGAGTTGGAGAAGGCGATGGTCTTGGGGGCGTTGCTAAAGTTGGACAGATATTGGGATCGTAGGTAAAACGAACAGTGACGCGATAGGGTATCGGTGCAGATCCAGAAGCCAAACCCCCGCTAGTTACCTGCGCGATCGCCTGTTGGTCTAAAATGCGATAGCCCGCACTGCGAATTTGCTGTACATCCGTTCGTCGGCCATTGGGTTGTACCACAACACCATAGACTGCTGTTCCCTGCGCCCGGTTAATACAGGCCGCCTTGGGATAGGCACCCTGCATTGCAGTAGTACGAAGTTGCTCTCTCGCTTGGGGTTGGTTGGTTTCAGCAATCCAACGTTCTTGATTATTGCGGGCTTCTTGGTCAGTGGTATTTTTATCATTGGTGCGATAATCTTCTCGCAGACGAGCAATCCGATTCGTATTGGCTTCTTCCTGTTGTCGTACTGCCAATTCTTGAGGGGATAGAGGTCTTTCCGGTGCGGGAGTTGCAGGAGATGGAATGGCTAAATTTTCGGCACCCGTTCTACCTCGGCCTGCTGCGGCCAAACTGTTGAGAATATCATCACTGTTCGGTAATTTAGCATTTTGATTGTTATCAAGATCGAATAAATCGCGGCGCAATTGTTCTTCTCGTCTCCGTCCATTCTCTGAAGACGAAGAACCTGAGAGAGTTGGAATGCGATCGCTGCGAGATGGGGGGGAATTGCGGGAAATATTGCCCACAGTGCGCCTTACTGTACGCTCGATCGCGGCGAGATTGGGAGTAGAACGATTGGGACGAGGAGGTGTTGAGTTAGTTTCACCAGGACGGGGAGGTAAATTAGGGCGCGATCGCGTTTCTCTTCTCGGGTTGCTTGGCGATCGCGCCGCGAGATCGCCTTCTCTGGGGCGAGGAGTGGCGGTAGAATCAAAAGAAGGTAGAGTTAGTCTAGCATCGGGGTCGCTAGGCAGATCGAAAGAATACTCGGGTTCAGGAGAAGTATAGGGTTGAGGTAAACGGGCAAACTCTGCGGGGGTGAGTTCCACCAGTTGAACGTTACGCGGTAAGGCGAAATCTCCCCCCCCACCTTCTGAGAAAAAGGGCAAACTCGGTAGGGCGACTCCAATGCTGGCGTGCAGTCCCACAGAGGCAAATGCGGCGATGGTGGTAGGATGTCGCAGTTGGAGAAATAGGGCTTGTCCAAAGGAATTCAAAGACATTGCAGGAGTTTAACGGGAAAGGGCAGCAGATCGAGGTAGCCTATATTTTAACGCGCGGCTGGAAATTCGAGGGAATTCTCCCAAGTCTGACGATGGATTTGAATGATGAGGATGGAAAAATAGCTTAATTTTAAAGTAGGGCGATCGCGCAAATGGTAGATTTTTTGGTCGGGACAGGTTGCCCGTTCTACAATCCAACTCCCTTCTAATAAGTTTCGTTTCTCTAAAATTTGCCAAACTTTTTCATAAACTGAAGCGACTTTGAGGAGGACGGCGACATCTGCCCAAGCCAAGACGGATTCTAATTCATCAACGGTGTAAAGGGCGGGTAAAATAGCCATGCGCTGCCCTTGAACCGTTAAGGGAATTCCCAGCATGGCTGCTGCGGCACAAGGAGACGTGACTCCAGGTACAATTTCGATCTTGACTTCGGGATGGTGTTCTTGTAGGGTTTGCGCTAAATGAGTAAAGGTACTGTAAAAACTAATATCTCCCTCACAAGCAAAGGCAACATTCTCCCCTTTTTGGAGATATTGCCAAACGAGATCGGCGGCTTTTTGCCAGGCTTGTGTCAGGATGTGGCGATCGCTAACGTAGGGAAATTCTAAGGGAAGGGTGGGTTGTTGATAAGCCAGCCACGGTTCGATAATCTGTTGTGCGACTCCAGGTTTGCCATCAATTCCCGCAGGAAAGGCGATCGCGTCAGCTTCTCGAAGCAGTCTCAAGCCTTTGAGGGTAATTAATTCGGGATCTCCCGTGCCTATACTAATTCCGTAAAGAGTTCCCATATTATCAATTATCAATTATCAATTATTAATTATCCACTCTCAACTCCCAACTCCCAACTATCAACTATCAACTATCAACTATCAACTATGATCCTGCCTACTGTTATTTTACCTGGCTACTTTGCTCGCGGCACGGATTATGTTGCTCTAGCAGAGATTTTAAAGCAAAAAGGAATTCCTGGGGCGATCGTGCCTTTGCGGAAGCGAGATTGGTTGCCAACTCTTGGCGGTCGTTCTGTCGTTCCTATTCTACGCTTGATTCATGACACCGTGCAGGGAGTTTTACAGGAATATAAGGGCGATCGCGTTAATTTGTTAGCACATTCGGCAGGAGGTTGGATCGCGAGGATTTATCTGGGGGATATTCCTTATACCATTCATGGGGATGTTACGGCACAAGATGGGGTTTGGCAAGGGCGCGATCGCGTTGCATCTCTCATTTCTCTGGGAACACCTCATATCAGCCAAGAACGTTGGACAAAGCGCAATTTAGACTTTGTTAATGACAATTATCCTGGGGCATTTTACAGCAATTTACAGTATGTTTGCGTCGCAGGAAAAGCAGTGTATGGCAAACAATGGGAGAGTTGGCTGGCTTATAACAGCTATAAATTAACAAGTGGTGAGGGGAATACTTGGGGGGATGGTATTACCCCGATCGCCGCAGCCCATTTAGCTGGGGCGACCAATTTAACCTTAGAGGGAGTCATGCACTCGCCGCGATCGCCTGGTTTATGGTACGGTTCCCCCGAGGCGATCGCCAATTGGGTCGATTATTTAGCGTAATTTTGAGATAATAAACAACTAAAGCACTCAATAAGGAGAACTCGAACAATGCGAATGCTACACACCATGTTAAGAGTCGGTAATTTAGAGGAATCCATCCAGTTTTACTGCGAAGTTTTAGGAATGACCCTTTTGCGTCGAAAAGACTATCCCGGTGGGAAATTTACCCTTGCTTTTGTTGGTTATGGAGAAGAGTCGGAGAATACCGTTATTGAATTAACTTATAACTGGGGAATAGACAGTTATGATATCGGTAGCGGTTACGGTCATATTGCCCTTGGAGTCGATGATATTTACGCCACCTGTCAGGAAATCAAGGCACAAGGAGGAAAAGTCGTTCGAGAACCAGGACCGATGAAACATGGAACAACAGTTATTGCTTTTATCGAAGATCCCACAGGCTATAAAATCGAACTCATTCAATTGAAAAAAGCAGAATCAATGCCAGAAAAAGAAACAGCAGTTGCCGCAAATTAAATTAATACCAAATCCGCTTTATTCAGGAGGTTTTCCCTATCTCCTGTAGCGACGTTGCATGCAACGTCGCTACAGGGTTTCCGGCGATCGCGTGAATAGGGTCTGTGGTAACTGGATTTGGTATTGTAAAGTTTAACTTAATATATAGTCAAGTATAGTCATTCATGGTAAGATATAGCCATGAAACTCTCAGACTATGCCAAAAAAGCCG
>NZ_JAYGHV010000342.1:0-5440 GCF_034932145.1 Spirulina sp. 06S082
GGGT
This sequence comes from Spirulina sp. 06S082, assembly GCF_034932145.1. NCBI lineage: Bacteria > Bacillati > Cyanobacteriota > Cyanophyceae > Spirulinales > Spirulinaceae > Spirulina > Spirulina sp. 06S082. The sequence goes on from NZ_JAYGHV010000342.1 coordinate 5, forward strand.
TGTTTAGTTAGATACAGTAATTGTCCTGTTAAAAGTGCAATACAAAGGCACCCTAATTAAACAACTCCAAGGCGGTAGCGAAACTAATATAAAGCCGTCCTATAAGGACGGGGTTTCTACCCAATTTTTCTGATGAGGCAACATTGAGAGAATCCTTATCCGGCTTTGGTTAATCGCCCCTTACCCCTGACAATTGGAGTGCGCCCTTTGAAACTTCGTTGGTATATCCTCAGCGTACTAGCTGCCATATTTTTTGCCCTACCCGCAGAAGCAGCGCGATTGCTGTTTTGGGACTTCGATCGCGATCGCAATAGTCTCAGTTTCACCACCGATAGCAGCGTGCGACCGACGGTGAGATTAATTGCTAACCCGACGCGCTTAGTTATCGATCTCCCCGGTACGGGAATCAGTCGCAGCGCCAGTCAGCGAGTCGGTGGGGCGATCGCCAGCGTGCGAGTCGGACAGCCCGATAATAGAACAACGCGCCTGGTCGTAGAACTCGCACCGGGATATTTCCTCGATCCCCAACAGGTAAAAATTGCTGGGACTCCTTCCCAATGGACGATTCAACTCCCCTCCCCGCAACGTTCTCGTCCCACCTTTGAACCCCTCTTGCGCGGGGTTCCGGAATGGTTTCAAATCACTAAAAATGGCTTTTTCATTCGCCTGCGCGATCGCGATCGCCCCGAAGAAATTAAAGTCGATCGCAGCGATAATGGCAGACAAATCAATATTGAATTAAAAGGGGCGAGGGTGCGATCGGAGGACTCCTCAAAAACATTTACCGTCGATCGCTATGGAGTCGAAGAAGTTCGCTTCAATCAATTGGGAAATAATGCCCGCATTACCCTAACTCTCGATCGCAATAGTCCGCGCTGGGAAGTCTCTGATAGTCGGGGAGGAATTTCCATCGTTCCCGAACAAGGGAGTGAGATTTTAAGAGATCCGCCCTCCGAACCGTCATCCCAAGCCAGCGAAATTGTTATTCCCGTCCCCCTACCCACTCAACCCACGGTTCCCGATCGCACTAATTTTCCCCAACCCAACGGACGCGCCCTCGTAGTTCTCGATCCTGGTCATGGAGGGAAAGACCCTGGGGCGATCGGTATTGGCGGTTTGCGGGAAACTGATGTAGTTTTACCCATCTCCTTAGAAATTGCTCAAATTTTGCGCGATCGCGGCATAAATGTCGTCATGACCCGCTCTGATGACCGCTTTATCAGCCTACAGGAGCGGGCATATATGGCCAACCGAACTCGAGCTGATATTTTCACCAGCATTCACGCAAATGCCGTCGGGGGCTATCGTCCCGAAGTCAACGGCATGGAAACTTATTATTATTCTCGGGGCTATCGTTTAGCGCAGATCGTTCACCAAGCTATTCTCGAAACAGTTCCCATAGCGCGAAATCGCGGCATTAAGCAAGCACGCTTTTATGTCTTGCGAAATACATCTATGCCCTCTATTCTCGTGGAAGTGGGTTTTGTGACGGGACAAATCGATTCCCGCAATTTAGCCAACCCCGCCTATCGCAGCCAAATGGCTCAGGCGATCGCCCTCGGCATCTTACGCTATTTGCAACAATATCCTTAAAATCAAACTCTACTGTTTTGATTTGGTAGAGTTGTTCTGCTGGAGATAATCAAGAAGAATTTGTCGATGGATGGAACTCAGAGGACGAATTTGGTTCGCAATCTCTGAAAAGCGCTCTCCTTGAAGAATTTCATCGGGAGTTACTAAAGCAAAATCCCAGCCCTCTTTAAGTTCCAACTGCGTCAAAGGAACTAATAAAGGAACTGTAAAAATGTGACGCATTACTCCATCGCTGGGATAGCAGCCAAACTTAACCAAAGTGCCAGAAAACTCATAACTAATTTCTTCTATTAATTCCCGCACCAATGCTACTTCCGGCGTTTCCCCAGGATCGAGATGCCCGCCAAAAAAGCCCCAACACCCCGGCGCAGCAATATTGGGAACATTATCCCGCAACTGCATCAGAAAATTGCCGTTTTGATAAAGAATGGCGATCGCAACTTCAACAGTCATGGTTCCCTAAATGATGAACTTGAATTTGACAAGATTCTTTTTAGCATGGATTGCTAAATTCGCATTGAAAATCGCAATTTGGGAATTGGTAGCGTAAGGATCGTGACGAAATGAGGTTTAATTGTATATTAGGCCAGAATCGCGATTGTTTTGTCTATGCTGCAAGTAGAGTCTCGAAGTCCGGAAACCCAGATGCCCAAACCGACGAAAACCGCCATCCTAGTCATTGGTGGGGCAGAAGATAAAGTGCATGGTCGAGAGATTTTGCACACCTTCTTTAATCGCTCGGGAGGAAGCGATGCGATAATCGGCATTGTTCCTTCAGCATCTCGAGAACCCCTACTCGTAGGAGAACGCTACCGCCGCATTTTTGAGGAAATGGGAGCCAAGCAGATCGAGTTGCTGGATATTCGCGATCGCGCTCAAGGTAGCGATGCGAACTATATAGAATTTATAGAAAACTGTACGGGGATTTTCCTAACCGGAGGCGATCAATTGCGCTTATGCGCTTTACTGGCCGAAACCCCGGTGATGGAACTGATCCGCGATCGCGCCCAAAAACACGAAATTACCCTCGCTGGCACCAGTGCGGGAGCCGCCGTGATGGGACACCACATGATCGGCGGCGGGGGTAGCGGCGAATCTCCCAATCGTTCTCTCATTGACATGGCCATGGGACTGGGGATAATTCCCGAAACTATAGTCGATCAGCACTTCCACAACCGCAACCGCATGGCCAGATTGTTAAGCGCGATCGCCATTCACCCCGATCGCCTCGGTATTGGGATTGACGAGGACACCTGTGCCATGTTCGAGCAAGATGGTTGGATTCGCGTCTTAGGTAAAGGCACCGTAAACATTATTGACGCACAATATCTCTCCCACACCAATCAGATGAACGTAGATGTCGGCGACCCCTTGAGCCTACATGGTTTGAGAATCCACATTCTCAGTCACGGCGATCGCTACAATATCTATCAACGTCGTCCCTTAACCGGAGAATAAAAAAACGCGGGAATTTAACTATCAAATATCAACTATCAACTATCAACTACCTACTTCTCCCCGCCCAATCCTAAATCAAAAACTGTTCGCTAAGAACAGTTTTCTATGTTTTTGACGAGAGAAACTGAGGTTTGTGGTCATTGAGTACCGCCGAAGCGCGATCGCCCCTCGGTTTGGTTTCTCTCACTGTCCGCGATGCCCAAGCGTTGTCTATTGCATCTCCCCCAAAATTCCAGAATCGAAGGCTTATGAAAATTCTCAAAACCCTCACCCTGCGCGGCCCCAACTACTGGAGCATTCGCTACCACAAATTAATCGTCATGCGTTTGGACTTGGAGGATTTAGACGAACGATACTCCAATGAAATCCAGGGTTTTAATGAAGGATTGACATCGCTTTTGCCCACCTTAGTCGAACATTACTGCTCCCCAGGACATCGAGGCGGTTTCCTAGAGCGCCTGCAAGCAGGGACTTTAATGGGACATATTATCGAACACGTCGCCCTCGAACTCTCGGATCTGGCCGGAATGCACGTCGGTTTCGGACGCACGCGACAGACATCGGAACAGGGGGTGTACAACGTCGTTTTTGAATATCTCGACGAACAAGCCGGACGCTATGCCGGACGCGCCGCCGTGCGCCTTTGTCAGAGTATTGTCAATACAGGGACTTATCCCCAAGAGGAACTCCAGCAAGACCTCAACGACCTCAAAGAATTCTGGGTCAATGCTTCCACAGGTCCCAGTACAGAAACGATTATTACCGAGGCCGAAGAACGAGAAATTCCCTGGATGCACTTGAGTACCCGCGCCCTGATTCAACTGGGATACGGAGTCAAGCAAAAACGCATACAAGCGACCCTTTCCGACTATTCCAGCATTATCGCCGTCGAATTGGCTTGCGATAAGGAAGGCACAAAAACCCTGCTGCGAGATGCGGGTATTCCCGTCCCCCAAGGCACAGTTATTCGCTATTTTGACGAACTCGAAGACGCGATCGACGATGTGGGAGGCTATCCCATTGTTCTCAAACCTCTCGATGGCAACCACGGTCGCGGTATTACCATCGATATCAAACGCTGGCAAGAAGCAAAAGAGGCTTACGATCTGGCCAGTGAGGCTTCTAAAACGAAATCTGTCATTGTCGAGCGCTACTATCAGGGCAACGACCATCGCATTCTGGTAGTTCAAGGCAAAGTTGTGGCCGTCGCCGAAAGAATTCCCGCCCATGTCATCGGCGACGATCGCTCCACCATTAGCGAACTGATCGACCAAACCAACCGCGATCCGAGACGAGGAGACGGTCACGATAATGTTCTCACCAAAATTAAACTCGATAAAACCGCAACGGATGTCCTAGCACGACAGGACTATAACCTAGATAGTATTCCCCCCAAAGGAGAACGGGTTTATTTACGAGCAACGGCGAACCTCAGTACGGGGGGTATTGCCATCGATCGCACGGACGATATTCACCCCGAAAATATCTGGATCGCCGAACGAGTAGTCAAAGTCATTGGCTTGGATATTGCCGGTATTGATGTGGTCACGTCGGATATTAGTCAACCCCTGCGAGAAACCGATGGGGTGATTGTGGAAGTGAATGCAGCCCCCGGTTTCCGAATGCACGCTTCTCCGAGTCAGGGTTTACCGCGCAATGTCGGTGCCGCAGTGTTGGATATGCTCTTTCCCGAGGGAATGTCCCCTCGCATCCCCATTGTGGCCATTACGGGGACTAATGGGAAAACTACAACCACGCGCCTAATTGCTCATATTTTCCGGCAAACCAAGCAGGTTGTGGGGTACACCACCACCGATGGGATTTATATCGGCGATTATTTAGTCGAAGCAGGAGATACGACTGGACCCCAAAGCGCCCAGTTAATCTTAAAAGACCCTACAGTAGAAATTGCTGTTTTAGAAACAGCGCGGGGGGGAATTTTGCGATCGGGTTTAGCTTTCGATCGCTGCGATGTTTCAGTGATTTTAAATGTCGCGGCGGATCATTTGGGTATCGGCGATATTGATACGGTGGAGCAAATGGCTTCGGTTAAATCTGTAGTGGCGGAAAGCACTTCTCCTGATGGTTATGCGATATTGAATGCGGAAGATCCTCTTGTGGCCAAAATGGCAGAAAAGGTGAAATCAAAAGTCGCTTATTTCTCTATGAACCCCGATCACCCTGTCATTCAAGAACATACCCGTCGCGGCAAATTGGCGGCTATTTATGAGAATGGCTACCTGACGATTATTGAGGGGGATTGGAAATTACGCATTGATGCGGCCAAAAATGTCCCCGCGACTTTTAAAGGAATGGCTCCTTTTATGATTGCTAATGCCTTAGCAGCTTGTTTGGCTGCATTTGCTCGAGGTGTGGATATTGAAA
>NZ_JAYGHV010000343.1:0-5359 GCF_034932145.1 Spirulina sp. 06S082
ATCAAAAAAAGTCATCCCTTCTACTTGTTTTAATTGCTCTAACACTTGTTCTAAATTTTTTGTCTTACTAATTATTGTGGTTGTATCCGGTAATATGATTTTTGTAATCCATTGCGCTACTTTTCGATTGTTCCAGTACAAACTATGAGCTTCTGCTGCACCAAAAATTATTGGAGCAGATGACAGAGCATTTTTGATTTCTGGTCGGAAAATAAGACATCCCAGAGAATTACAGTTCCTAACGAATGGGCAATAAAGTGAACTTCTTTTTCTTGAGAGTAAGTATTTAAAAAATCGTTAAATTGTTGAACAATAACATTTCTTATTTTTTTACCATTTTCAGAGTTCAAATATGTAAAAGTATCACCTAAAAACTCAGAAAAATATACTTCTCTAAATTTTTGATAACGAAATGCAATATCTGGATTAAAATTTGGATTCTGAGTTTTTTTACGATGTAATTCCTGATAGATTTCTCTCCAAATTGCATGAGTCCCTTTTAAATTATCTCCCCAAAACCCAGAGTAAAAAAATGGTAAAGGAGAATTATTTTTTTGAAATTCTTCTTTAATTAAATCTGGTAAAGAATCAGCATATTGTACTGTTTTTGTATTGACACCGTGAAGAAGAAATACAAGCATATTGACTATAGTATTGTAAGAATTCAAGATAATTTAATAATTTCCAGTTTCTCCTTCTTCAGCATCCGATCGCGTTCGACTTTGAAAAATTTTCCGCACCCATTCATCCCGAGTCATTTGGGGAGAACGATCGCCATCGATCGCCGATTTTTTTTCAACAGGAGAAGTTTGAAAAATCGTCACGGGATCGATGGGTTCGTTAACTTTTGAAGATGGGGGAATATTGCCTCGATTTTGATTTTTCCTTTCCGGGTTTTGGCTTTCCTCGGCGATCGCTTCCCGATGAACCGGGGATTCTGAAATATCCTCGCGAGGTTGGGGAGAAATGATTTCTGTTTCTGTTTGTTTTCGCGCAATTTCTGCTTGGATCACCTCAAGTTGCTGTGCAGTTTCTACGCGATCGGTTAAATCTTGTGTCGAAGAAACCAAACTACTCAAGCCATTCACCAATCGTAAAATATTATTACGAAATTCTGGATTTCCCGTTAATTCTTCCAAATCCGAGGTAATCTTCTGGGTATTTTCAAAAGTAACGCGAGCCGAATTGAGAGTGCGTTGGAGCGTAATTAAAGTCGTCGGATCGTTAAAAGAATTTGAGACATTGCGAAGATTGACAGAAGCCGCCGCCGCATTCGCAGTTAATTCCTCTAAATTTTGAATGGTTTGAGTCGTATCAATCGATCCCACCGTCGTATTCAAATTGGTCAATAAAAGCCGTAATTGGTCGCTCGTACTGCCCATATTATCGAGAGTTGCCGTTAAACCCGCTCGATTGTCCGAGATAACCCCACTGAGATTATTCGCCAGTAAACGATATTCCTCCGCCGTTGCATTCAGTTGGGTTGTTGTGGATGCTGCTGCACCGGTAATGGCATTGGCCGTGCGAGCAACCGTCGTAAGTTGAGTGCGAGTTGTTTTGGAAAGTAAACTCAATTCCTTCCCCAATACCGTTAATTCGCTCACAGCGCGATTAGCATTTTCTGTTAGCGCTTTAACATTCTCAAAAAATTCTGGATCGCTGAGGCGATCGCTCAAGGCCACGCTACTGCGAAGGGCATCATTAAAAGTAATTCCAGAATCCCCCTTTAAGCGATCGCGCTGACAGACAATCAAAGTACTATCGCAACGAGAACTGAGGGGATTTTCTAAAGTGCTGGGCTCGGGAAGATCGCTAAGGGGTGTAATTTCAATACTGGTTTCAGCAATCAATCCTGCTTGTATCGCTTCAACGCGAGCCTTTTGAGGAATGAGAAGATCCGGTGGGGAAATGGAAACCGTGACCACAACGCCATTAGTTTCCGGGGTAATTGCCGTAATATTTCCCACCTTATACCCCCGATAGCGGACAGTCCCTCCTACCGCCATACCATTCGTATTGGCAAACTCAATAAAAATTTCGTAACTGTCTACCCCGAATTTTAAACCGCGCAACCAAACAGCAAGAGTGCCGAAGACGGCGAGACCGACGAGGATAAATAGGCCTACCGACCCTTCTCGTATCGTCCGCGATCGCATAATTGACTTTCCTCCCCTTTAATTCACCACTCGAATTGGACCTTGTAAACTCGCGCTAAAAAATTGCTGTACGAAGGGGTTATCTGTGGTGTCAATTTCAGCAACACTGCCTTCCCAACTTAGCTTACCATCATAAAGAAAAGCGACGCGATCGGCAGTACGACGAATCGTGCTTTCTTGATGGGAAACCATGACGTAGGTGCCGCAAATTTTTTCTTGTCGTTGCAATTGGCGCACTAAATCCTCAATCACCGTTGAGGCGATCGGGTCTAAACCCGCCGTCGGCTCATCGTAGAGAATCACATCGGGATTATCTTGAGGATTATAGGGATTGGCCATAATCGCTCGTGCAAAACTGACCCGCTTTCGCATTCCCCCAGAAAGTTGAGCGGGATAGCGATCGCCAATATCACTCAACCCCACCATTGCTAATTTTTCGGTGACTAAATCGCGAATGGTTTGGCGATCGAGCTTCGAGTGCTGAAAGAGAGTAAAGCCGACATTTTCTTCCACTGTTAGAGAATCAAACAGGGCGGACTGTTGAAACACCATACTAATAGCAATGGGATCGGGACTATCTTCAATTAAACCCAGCCGGCGCTGTCCAGCAATATAAACTTCTCCAGAATCGGGACTCAGCAATCCCGCAATAATTCGTAAAATGGTTGATTTCCCTGCCCCCGAAGGTCCAATGACCACTAATGCCTTACCGGGATAGATACTGAGATCGATCGCGTCCAAAATGACAGTATTGCCAAAAGATTTACTGACTTTTCTCAGTTCTACAATGGGAGCCATTTCCATGAACAATTATCAATGAACAACAGGTCGATCGGATATGACGAATTCGATTGTTCCGTCCCTCGACCTCAATTATCAATGGGGAGGGGAACAGAGACAAACTCCCCAAACTCCCCACACCCCCCCATCTCCCCACACCCCCCACACTCCCCCATCTCCCCACACTCCCCACACCCTACTCCTCAGCGATGCCAAAAACGCGGTTAAAGGCTTTGCTAACCTTATAACCGGAATCAATGGACTCGAGGGGGTCTTTTCGGAGGCGATGGCGCAGGGAAAGGACGACTACTCGGCGAATATCATCTACCGTAACTTCTTCCCGTCCTTCAAAAGCAGCCAAGGCTTTAGCCGCGCGGTTGGTAACGATATCTCCCCGCAATCCATCCACATCCAGTTCCGAACAGACTTCAGAAATATTCACCCGCAAGTCATAATCGATCGCCACATTATTGAGACGATTTTGGGCGCTGACTAATTTTTCCTGTAGGGCATCTTGTTCCCCTTGATATTGGTCACAAAAAGCGTGGGGTTCCCCATCAAACTGCGATCGCTGTTCGACAATTTTCACCCGCAAAGCCGGCTCCTTCACCGTATGAATTTCCGCGTGCATTCCGAAGCGATCGAGGAGTTGGGGGCGCAATTCCCCTTCTTCTGGGTTTCCCGATCCCACCAAGACAAAACGGGCGGGATGGCGAATGGAAATCCCCTCTCGTTCTACCGTATTCCAACCACTTGCAGCAGAATCGAGGAGAACATCTACGAGGTGATCGTCAAGAAGATTGACTTCATCCACATAAAGAATGCCCCGATTAGCTTTAGCCAGCAAACCAGGTTCAAACGCCTTCACCCCTTCCGAAAGCGCTTTTTCAATATCGATCGTGCCGCAGACCCGATCCTCCGTCGCCCCGAGGGGTAGATCGATCATCGAGACTTTTTTGCGGATCGTGGCAAAAGTTTTTCCTTGAGCCATAGCCGTGCGAAGTTCCTCGCTCATTAGGTCGGGGTCTTGAGGATCGCTATTAAAAGGATCGTTTTCAACGATTTCAATTTCCGGCAATAATTCCGCCAGAGCGCGGATAGTCGTAGATTTCCCCGTACCGCGATCGCCCATAATCATCACCCCACCAATTTTAGGATCGATGGCGTTGAGTAAGAGGGCGAGTTTCATTTCCTCTTGACCGACAATAGCCGTAAAGGGAAAAACAACACGACGAGTTTGAGTAGGTTGTGGCGATAGAGCAACAGTTGCGGTCATAAAACTTTAAATTTCCAATAGCCAAATACAAGATTAATTTATGGTTTTGCCGGAAAGCAAATGTTTATTTATATTAACGCCTTGTCGTACCGATTCCCCAAGATGAGAAACTGAAAGCCTTTAACCTATAGGGCAGTATTTACTCGCAGACACTCTTCCGAGCATTTCATGAATGTTATCAATTGTTAAATTATCCAAACGGAAGAGTAGGGGGGATGCGCCTTCCCCTCACTAAGAGTGAAAACAAAAAATGTTGATACAGGTAAAAATTCGCTATGATAGATTATGATAGATTCTTATCTTTCCCAGTTTCAACATAGGTGAGCAAGGGAAAGAAAGTCCACTTATCAAGTTAGTTAGTTTAGTCGATTGCCTTATGACCATCATTCCCGCAGATTATCTCAATGAAATTGCCGACGAATACGGCGTGACCGATGCTGAATTGGAAGTTTTGTCCTTGGCGATTCAAGGGGTTTCCAATGCTGACATTGCTGCCCGCTTGAATATTCAAGCCGCCGCCGCCCGCAAGCGTTTGGGTGAAATTTAAAAAAAGTTTCATATTTCCGGAGCCGGCCCCGGAAAACTGGCCAAACTCCAACAAATTCTCGTCGAACGCCATCGGATGAAAGAGGCTCGCGGTGGTGACGATCTCGAACCCAAAACCGATCCGAGCCAACCTTTGCGAGATTGGGGACAAGCTCCTGATGTCTCTATTTTCTACGGTCGCGAGGAAGAGTTAAAAACCGCCAGCACCTGGATGATCGAAGAAGATTGTCGCGTTCTCGCCCTGTTGGGTATGGGAGGAATCGGTAAAACCTCTCTTTCTGTTAAATTGGCGCGACAGTCTGAAGAAGAATTCGATTGTGTTCTCTGGCGATCGCTTCGTCAGGCACCGTCCTTATCGGAATTGTTGACGGATTTATTGCGGACTCTGGCTCGTCCCGCTCGTTCGATTTTGTCAGATCCCCTTGACGAAAAAATCTCTCACCTGATTAAAGTATTGCGCGATCGCCAATGTCTGCTGGTTTTGGATCGCGTTGATGCCATCCTCAGCCCCGAAGAATTGGCCGGTCAGTATCGCGACGGCTACCGCAATTATGGCGACTTCTTCCGACGCTTGGCAGAAGAAACCCATCAAAGTTGCGTA
>NZ_JAYGHV010000344.1:0-5228 GCF_034932145.1 Spirulina sp. 06S082
AATGACATCTGCCCCCGCGCGATCGAGAATCCGCAAGGCTTTGGCAGTAGTTTCCAAGTCCGGGTCTCCTGCCGTAATGAAGGGGATCAGGGCGCATTGAGACTGAGATTTGAGGGTTTGGAGGCGATCGGAAACGGAGGGCATAAACGAGTTAGGTAATGGGTAATGGGTTATCAATACTCAGAGATTCTCGATCTTACCATTTGAGGTACAGGAGAAAACTGAATCAAAATTGATGTTGGAATTGTATTCGCTAAGAACTTTTTCGATCGCATGACGATAATGAGTTAGTCGATATCGAGAACTTGTTTTTGGCGATCGCCTGACAAGTCTTTTAGTTTTTCTACGATCGCTTTTTCTAAACTCACAACAGATTCCATCTCGATTTTCTCCATTCTTCTTAATACGTTCACTATATCGCAGTCTCGAATTGAGCGCGATCGCGCTTCCATCCAAATCGATCTCCATCTCCTCCTATTCTAAACCGATACCGTCGCAGAGTTTTCTATCTTCTGGTTTAACATTGGGATTGTGTTTGAGATAGTTGCGAATGCGATCGCATTGTTGAGCAATAAAATCAAGCTACCGAGAAATTAGTAAGATGGCGACGTTTCGGGCGAATGAATCCAAGAACGATATCTTCTCGAGGAACGCCTAATTCTAAGAGTTCTAAAGCAATTCCTTTTTCTGTTCCATCTGACTCTATCAAAATTTTTTCGCCAACGATTCTGAGATGGAATACGACAGCATGAACTCGTCCCGTTCGATCCCATCCCGTATCAAGTAACAGGTAATTATCTGCGATCGCATCACCAAGGGTTAGACTTTCAATTTCTCCGTGACTGGGTTGATACTGAGCATGGTTTTTGAGAATTTGAGTAATAATATTGCGATAATGTTCCAGTTTAGTTTCTAAGTTAGCCATTTGATAATAACCTCCCGATCTGGATCGAAAATAATCAATTGAATGTTTTGATCGCTAACAATATCTTGAATGGCAGGTTTTTGAAAGAAATCATCGTATATCTCTTCAGAAATTGCCAAATATAATGCTCGGTCTGGACTGACGCGATTTAATATGCTTTGATACATATTATACTGCCCGATCGCTTTTTGCAGTTCTGTGACTTGTGAAGGGCTATGAAACACTTTGGTTTCGACGGCAATTTTCTGTTCGGCTCTCTCTGCGGCTAATAATTTTTCCGCTCCCAAGTCCGCATACAAGCGCAAGCCTTTATATTCTAAGGTGTACGGATCGTGGGTAATTGTCCAGCCATCTTTGCTCAACGCATTTTTAACTTCATAGTGATATAAATCGTATTGAGGCATTATTCGAGTTGTGCTAGATTTTCAGATTTTAACAATAATATAATAGATTCGATCTCCTTCTTCTCCTATTCTGAACCAATCCCATTGCAGAGTTTTCTATCTTCTGGTTTAACATTGAGGTTGTGTTTGAGGTAGTTACGAATGCGATCGCATTGTTGAGCAATAAATTCGATCTAAAGTATTGCGAGTCGTGATTATTAGGCGATCGCCGATAACTTCTCGGAACTAAATAATAAAGCAAACCATCATTTTTGCTTGCCTAATATAACATATTAAATCTGGTGCCTTTCCGCCCAGTTCTTGAGGGCTTCGAGAAAACCCAAAGCAGTTTTGCCAAAATCGGTGATTTCGTAGGCGACTGCAATGGGGCGATCGCTCACCACCTCGCGAGTCACTAAGCCTGCCTCTTCCATTTCGCGGAGTCGCTGCGTCACCATCTTTTTTTAAGTGGTTACTAAAAGTAAACTGGTTGACTCTAGATACTACTCTGATTATATTAAATCAAGTCAGCCGCAACTGTTATGAGTCCCGAGTCCTGCTGGGTTCATGGCTGCTGCATATACCTTTCAATCTTTGAGTCATCGTCAGCCAGAAAAACTCTATGCCTATCCCCGATATCCATCTCTACACCGCCTCCACGATGAATGGTTGGAAGCCTGTCATCTTTCTCGAAGAAGCGGAGGTTGAGTACGAACTGACCTACATCGACTTTGGGAAAAAAGAGCAAAAGTCCGACTGGTACAGGGCGCTCAATCCCAATGGTCGCATTCCCACAATTGTCGATCGCGGCAATGATGATTTTGCGGTTTTCGAGTCTGGGGCAATCCTCTGGTATCTGGCCGAAAAGTATCAGAAGTTTCTCCCCGTCGGCGACAAGGCTCGCTCGGAAGCGTTGCAATGGTTGATGTTTCAGATGGCGGGCATTGGCCCGATGATGGGGCAGGCCATGTACTTTCAGCGCATTGCTGCTCCTAAAGGCATCCAGGATGACTACGCCATCGATCGCTACGTGGCCGAGTCTCGCCGCCTACTCGAAGTCTTGGATCGGCAACTGGCGGGCAAGGCTTATTTACTCGGCGACGACTTCACCATTGTGGATATTGCTACCTACCCCTGGGCGCGATCGTTCCCTTGGGCCAAGGTTTCAGTCGATGGATTAGACCATCTGCAAGCCTGGTTCGATCGCATCGATGCTCGACCTGCCACTCAAAAGGCTGTCACCATTCCCAAACCGTTTCCAGCATTCTTTGGCAAAGGGGATGAAGCCGCCTCTCAAGCCGAAAATGCCTCGCGTTTTAGTGTGTAAATCGACCTTTAATACTCCATGATAGAAGGCGATCGCTATTCCTGTAAGTCGTAATTTTTAGGCGATCGCTTTTTAGTATTGCGAAATTAGACTGCTTTTACTTTGCTGATTTCTACGCTGCCGTCCTCAAAGACTTGAACCATGAGTTGATAGCCTTCCATTAATGACATTCCAACTAGAGGTTCTGAATCAGCTTCATCAATTGGAATTGTTAGATACTGTCCATCCCAAAATACAACTGCTTCGTAAACATTAAAAACGCATTCACTACCATCACCAAGAATAGCACGCCCTCTTCTTTTCCATTTCAGATTTAGCCGATCGATCAAGTCTGGTGGAAATGAAAGCCAACCGTTAAAGCCTGTATCGACGATCGCATCTTTTGTGTAAATTTTTCCATCAGAGCCACATATTGAAAGCGAGATAATCGCCTCAAAATCTGCGTTAACAATTCCTGATATCATACAGTTCTCTTTATTCGTCCACCAAATCGTCGAACGTGACGAGAACCAACTCGCACAATCCAGATTTGAGCATCTGGATGACGGGCTTCGAGCTTAGTGCAAGCAGCTATTTCACGCGCATCAATTTCAAAATCTCCAGTTTCGAGGTCGATCGCCACAATCTTCCCGCGATCGCCTGCTTCGACTTGTGAGCGTATTTGCGTTTGGTAAATTAGATCGCCACGTTGGGCGAATTCTTCTTTGCTATAGCGGGGTTGACGGACTACCATAATTTGGATTTTCCTCTATCGTTGCCTTATTTATCATTATAACTAACTAGAATCTGCTCCAAGTCGTAATTTTTAGATGCTGGCAAAACTAAGATGCAGGCTGTTGGTGCAATTATGCACCAACTTTTGCGGGTGATCTACGGGGTTTTGAAAATAATTCAGGGATTATTTGCGGGTTTTTTCCGACCAAACTCGGGTAGGTAAACCCCAAATATAGATGAATCCTTCCGCCGCTTTGTGATCGAATTGGTCATCAGCCGTATAAGTTGCGAGGTCGGGGGAATAGATAGAATAGTCAGACCGACGACCGACAATTCTCGCACTTCCTTTAAATAACTTAACCCGAACTATCCCCGTAACCCGCTCTTGGGTTTTTTGAATGAAAGCATCCAGAGATTCTTTGAGAGGAGAATACCAGAGTCCTTGATAGATTAAATTCGCATAAGTGTCTTCTACACCTCGCTTATATTGAGTAACATCCGCCGTGAGAGTCAGACTTTCGAGATCGCGGTGAGCCTGAATGAGTAACAATAAAGCAGGAGCCTCATAAATTTCTCGCGATTTAATCCCCACCACGCGATTTTCAATCATGTCGATGCGTCCAATACCGTGATTTCCGGCGATCGCATTCAATTGGGTAATCAATTCAACCGGGGGCAAAGAAGTTCCGTTGACACTGGTGGGAATACCCCCATCGAAACCAATTTCGATATATTCCGGTTCATTGGGAGTATCCGCGATCGCCTTAGTCATGGCAAATATCTCCTCGGGAGGCTCCATCATGGGGTCTTCCAGGGGACCTGCTTCAATACTGCGACCGAGAAGATTGCGATCGATACTGTAAGGAGAAGATTTTTTCACCGGGGAAGGAATGCCAAACTGTTCCCCATAGGCGATCGTTTCCTCTCGACCCATCCCCCATTCTCGGGCGGGGGCGAGAACCTTGATCGAAGGGTTAAGCGCCATAATCGAAACATCAAAACGTACCTGATCGTTTCCTTTGCCAGTACAGCCGTGGGCGACAGCATCGGCACCATATTTCTCGGCAGCATCTACCAGCATTTTCGCAATGAGGGGACGGGCGAGGGCAGTAGAGAGAGGATAGCGGTTCTCGTAGAGAGTATTCGCTTGAATGGCAGCAAAAGCATAATCTTTAACAAAACTTTCCTGCCCATTTTCCACAAGAGAGATGGAAGCCCCAGAGTCAAGCGCTTTTTGCTTGATGGGGTCAAGTTCGTCCCCTTGTCCCAAGTCCGCAGCAAGGGTAATAACTTCTTTTACCCCCCATTCTTTTTTGAGATAGGGGATGCACACGGAGGTATCGACTCCCCCAGAATACGCGAGAACGACTTTGTTGGCGCGACCCATGATTTATTTTTTCCCAAAAACAACTAAGGGGGTATTGTAGCCTATTGCTTTCGTTTCCTTCGATCGTTCCGCTACCATTTGCTTTTTGTATTTTCCCCTTGAGAGATATTGGCAATGGGCAAACCACAAGAAACGATCGCATTTCCCCGTCTTTTCCGCGATCTCGTTATTCTCAATACGGTAGCAAAAGCCGTAAATTGTGTTAAATATAAAGGTTTAGAGAATTGGGCTGCTAACGATTTTAGGGACGAAGTGAAGAAACTCGCAGAATCCCTTGCGTTAATGTAGGAAGATATCTCTAACCACAAAAAAATAGCGATCGCGATCGCTAATACCCATTCTGTCTCGATTAGGAGTGAGCCAGTGAGTTTAAACACCCTCGTTCAAGAGCCGATCTCAACCCCGCAATCCTCGGAAATGGCGTTTGATGCGAACCGCTTCAATGCTAATGTTATGAACACTTATGGGCGCTTTCCCATCGCCCTAGAGCGA
>NZ_JAYGHV010000345.1:0-5040 GCF_034932145.1 Spirulina sp. 06S082
GAGAGGGGGGAGTGTGGGGGGGGTAGGCACGGCAAATACTGGGCATCAAACGGGCAAATTTATTGAGGCGATCGCGATCGAGCGCACTATCGAGGAGGGGTTGCCAACAACTTTCCCATTCTTCCCCTTCAGTCAACAAACCGGGTAAAAATTTGCCCCGCGCGAGTAAATCTAAACTCCAACGATAGACCTGGGACCAAAACTGGATTGAGTCTCCCAATTCTCCTCGACGCGCTTGTAGGGAGTTCAGGGGTAATCCCCTTAACAAGTGGATGGTTTCTACCGCATTAAACACAACCCCCTCCACTTGCCACCATTGTAGAGAAATATCTTTCCCTGCGATTTCCCTCTCACTTCCCGAAAGTAAGGGGAAATAAAGTCCCCCTTCCGAAGTTTTGGCAGCAGAACCCCTCCGCTTTCTGCGTCTCCCCGTTTCTTGCCTGTCTGCTGTCTCCTCCCTGCGACTGGGAAGTGCGATAACCTGATGCGATCGCGGAATTTCCCCTTCAGCATTGGGTAAAAATACTTGGCGCGTTTCCAGATAAGACAGGAGTTCATCCCCGGTCATGGCCAAGGGATGAACCGGAATTTCCGACTCCCTCAATCCCCCCGCAACTTGCCCTCGCCAAGTTTCTCCCCAGAGGAAAAAATAACCGCCCTCGGTGGGGTTTAAAATCCAACTCCCGTGTAAAATCGCCATACTATATTTTCGTTCGTTACTTTTAGGGTGAATACTTTCGCGGAGTCTAGGATTAGTGGTCTCGCATCTGCCGCAAAATGCGATCGCGATCTTTTCCTCTCGGAGCGAGTCTAGAAGTGCTAGGATTGCGAAAGAGAAACAGTGAAAAAATATAAGGAAAAGCACGCAAGATGCAAGAATTTGCAAAGTCAATATCCTTTGACGGACGAGATATTCGACTCCAAACAGGTATACTCGCTCCTCAAGCTGGCGGTTCGGTGTTAATTCAATCGGGAGAAACAGCAGTCCTCGTCACGGCAACTCGCTCTACAGGTCGGGAAGGCATTGATTTTCTCCCTCTATTGGTAGACTACGAAGAAAGACTCTACGCAGCCGGCCGCATTCCAGGAGGATTTTTGCGCCGAGAAGGTCGTCCCCCCGATAAAGTCACCCTCACCAGTCGTTTGATCGATCGCCCCATGCGTCCCTTGTTTCCCCAATGGCTTCGGGATGACATTCAAATCATAGCAACGACTCTTGCTTTAGATGAAGAAGTCCCCCCCGATGTTTTAGCCGTTACGGGAGCTTCTGTAGCCGTGCTTTTGGCTCAAATTCCCTTTCAAGGTCCGATGGCTGCGGTTCGCGTTGGCCTGGTTGGGGATGATTTTATCATTAACCCGACCTATCGGGAAATTGACCAAGGAGATTTAGACTTAGTGGTAGCTGGCTCTCCCGATGGGGTGGTCATGGTGGAAGCCGGAGCCAATCAATTGCCTGAACAAGATATTATCGAGGCGATCGAGTTTGGCTACGAAGCTGTACAAGAGTTAATTAAGGCGCAACGGGAATTATTAGAAGAGTTGGGATTGCAGTTGGTGACGGAGGAAGCCCCCGAAGAAGATACCGCTTTGGGAGACTTTATTGCCGATCGCGCTAATGACAAAATCAAAAAAGTTTTGTCCCAGTTTGACTTAGATAAAAAAGCCCGCGATCTTACTTTAGATGAGATTAAAGCAGCAGAAGTGACCGCCGCGATCGCCGAATTGCCGGAAGACGATGCCCTCAAAATTGCGGCGGAAAAACCCAAAGCTGTTGATACCTTGTTTAAAAAACAGGTCAAAAAACTTATGCGCCAGCAAATTATCGCCGATGGCGTGCGGGTAGATGGACGCAAACTCGATGAGGTGCGCCCCATTAGCTGTAATGTGGGAGTTTTGCCTCGTCGCGTTCACGGTTCTGCCCTTTTTCAACGGGGACTCACCCAAGTTTTATCTTTAGTGACTTTGGGAACTCCCGGCGATGCCCAAGATTTGGATGATTTACATCCCCAATCTGAGAAACGCTACTTCCACCATTACAATTTTCCCCCTTATTCTGTGGGGGAAACAAAACCCATGCGATCGCCTGGACGACGGGAAATCGGTCACGGTGCTTTAGCGGAACGGGCGATCTTGCCAATCCTACCTCACCACGATGATTTCCCCTATGTTGTGCGGGTGGTTTCCGAGATTCTCTCTTCCAATGGTTCCACTTCGATGGGATCGGTTTGCGGTTCGACTCTCTCTTTAATGGATGCGGGAGTCCCCATTCGCAAGCCAGTAAGCGGGACGGCGATGGGTTTGATTAAAGAGGGGGATGAAGTCCGAGTTCTCACTGATATTCAAGGCATTGAGGACTTTTTGGGAGATATGGATTTTAAGGTGGCTGGCACCGATAATGGTATCACTGCCCTGCAAATGGACATGAAAATCACGGGACTATCTTTGGATGTGATTGCTGAGGCGATCGAAAAGGCGAAGGATGGACGGCTGCACATTTTAGAGAAAATGATGGCTGTTTTAGATCGCCCGCGCGATGAGTTATCCCCCTCTGCACCTCGCTTATTAAGCATGAAGATCGATCCAGATTTAATCGGTTTGGTGATCGGGCCTGGAGGTAAAACCATTAAGGGGATTACGGAACAAACAGGAGCCAAAATCGATATTGAGGATAATGGTACTGTAATGATTTTCTGCAATCGTTCCGAAAATGCGATGGAAGCACGACGGATCATTGAAGGGATGACCCGTAAACTCAATGAAGGGGATGTGTATGCGGGTCGCGTTACGCGCATTATCCAAATTGGGGCATTTGTAGAAATTCTGCCAGGAAAAGAGGGAATGATTCACATTTCTCAATTGGCAGATTATCGCGTTGGTAAGGTTGAAGATGAAGTCGCTGTCGGTGATGAAGTGGTGGTAAAAGTGCGCGAGATTGATTCTCGGGGACGCATTAATTTAACTCGCCTTGGTATTCATCCTGATGAAGCAGTGGCGGCTCGAGAAGCAGCAGCCAATAACTAAGTGAAAAAACTATAGCGAGAACTAAAATTCTCGCTATAGTTTTTTTAGAGACTTAGGATTATTTAAAATAAGAAAATTTAATTTTCCACAAACTCTCGCACATAATAATCTATTGCAAATCTGCCTTACTAATCGATTAAGATATGGAAATTCTTTGCACTCGTCCAAGCTGTCATACTGAAAATACTTTTGCCGATCTCGACGATAGCGATCGCATCCAAACCATTCAACAAAAGTATTGTACTCGTTGCGGAATGCCCTTAATCTTGGGGGCGCGATATCTTCCCATGAAACTCCTGGGTCAAGGGGGTTTTGGAGCCGCATTTCTGGCCCGCGATCGCTTCACCACTAGCCTGAGAGAGTGCGTTGTCAAACAATTCCAACCCTCGGGAGACCTTTCCCCGCAACAACTCCAAATCGCGCAAAAACTATTCGAGAGAGAAGCCGCCGTACTTGAAGAATTAGGCAATGAACACAAACAAATCCCCAATTCTTACGCTTATTTTCCCGTTGTTGTTCCCCGTCCGGGAAGTCAAAAAGACGAACAATTTTTCTATTTAGTACAGCAGTTCATTGATGGACAAGATTTAGAACAGGAACAAGAAGAAAAAGGCGTTTATAGTCAAGAAGAAGTTTTAGAAGTCCTGCAAGCTATTCTAGGGGTTCTTGGATTTGTCCACGCAGAAAATGTAATTCATCGCGACATCAAACCCTCGAATATTATGCGATCGCGCAGTGACGGACGCTTATATTTACTCGATTTTGGAGCAGTCAAGCAAATTACCGCGACGGTTGGGACTCCCTCCGGGCGATCGACGGGGATTTACTCGATGGGATTTGCGCCCCCGGAACAAATGCAGGCTTCACAAGTGTTTCCAGCGACAGACTTGTATGCTTTGGCTGCAACCTGTTTGGTGCTGCTGACCAATAAACCCCCAGAAGAATTATTCGACACTTATAATAATTGCTGGGACTGGCGATCGCACGCCCCTCAAGTTAGCGATGGGTTAGCTGATATTCTCGATAAAATGCTGCGTCCCGTCCCCCGCGATCGCTTCTCCTCAGCCCGAGAAGTATTAGAGGCGATCGCCTCTCTCAACTCATCCCCATCTCGTCCTATTGCACCTCCTACTGCACCTCCACCCATCCCAACGCAACCCAAACCCACTACAGTGCAAGGGAGTACCTCACCTCCTCCCATTCCCCCAACCCCCGTTTCTCCCCCACCCCCCGTTTCTCCCCCAACCCTCGTTTCTCAGCCTCCTCAAAGTGGTGGTATATCTACAGTAGAAATCATTACCAGTGCTGCTTTTACGGGCTTTGAAGGGGCGTTGTTATGGATGGCCTTAACCAGCATCATTCAGGAAATTAACCCCATCAGTATTGGCTTATTGGGGATGAGTTTGGGAGGACTCATCTATGCACAATTTCGGCACATTATTGAGAAATGGGACCTGGCTATTTTAGGTGGAATTACCTTTGGGTTAGTTGCATTTATTGGTTTTTTCCACCGCAATGAAGGATTGCAAAGTCTTTTACAATCTTTCATTCAACCGCAATTTCTCGGTATTTTCTTTATAGCTATTTTCGTAGGTGCAGCCAGTGTCGCAATAACAACACTGTTTCTCTTGATTTATAAAACTCTCTCCAAAATGCTTTAATTGATTGTAGAGGCGATCGCGATCGCACTTGCGTTGACGGTTCGCCGCGTCCGGCAGCTGAGGCTGATGGCCAATGTGCTGCCGGCCATGCTCGACCATATGGCGAAGGGCGATATGCCGAACGAGCAGCAGCTGCGCACGATTGCCTCCGCCTCGCTCGATGAGCAGAAGGAGGTGTGGAAGGCCAACAAGCCGTCGAAGTCCGATCCGAAGGCGAGCTGGTGGAGCATTGCGAACGCGCTGACGAAGACGCGCATGTTTGCCAATGACGCAAGCTTCGATGACGAGCTCGCCCGCGCCTATGGCATCGAATGGGAGGAAGACCTGTTCGGACCTGCCGACGAGGATGGCCGCTGCA
>NZ_JAYGHV010000346.1:0-4843 GCF_034932145.1 Spirulina sp. 06S082
CAACGCCTTGCGGAGAAATCCCAGGATAAAGGCTTAATTATCGTGCATACGGGCAATGGTAAGGGAAAAACCACCGCCGCTTTAGGGATGGTGATGCGATCGCTGGGTCATGGCTATCAGGTGGCGATCGTGCAGTTTATTAAGGGAGCATGGGAACCGGCGGAAAAAGAGGTTTTGGGGCGTTTTTCTGACCAATTGGTGTTTAAAGCAATGGGGGAAGGTTTTACCTGGGAAACTCAAGACCGCGATCGCGACATTGAAAAAGCAACAGCAGCTTGGCAAACCGCAGTAGAATACATTCGCGATCCCCATTATCGCCTCGTCCTTCTTGATGAGGTGAATATTGCTTTAAAATTGGGCTATCTGGCCGTGGAAGATGTTTTAGCGGGACTGGAAGAAAAGCCCCCAGAGTCTCACGTTATTCTCACAGGACGAGGCGCACCCCCGGAACTAATTGCCAGAGCCGATCTGGTCACGGAAATGACTCTCATTAAACATCCTTTCCGCGAACAAAATATTAAGGCTCAACCTGGAATTGAATTCTAGTTAAATTCTTATGCAGTTTTTAAAACAAGTTTTTGCGAGTTTACTGGGGACGTTTTTGGCCTTCGTCCTCTTTTCTATTTTTGGGGTCAGTATTTTCACGGTGATGTTGCTGGCTGCTTTAGTGGAGGAAGAGGCACCTCACCTCAAGGATAAGTCTATTTTGACTTTCGATCTGTCCGCAGAAATTCAAGATACTGTCCCGATCGCCTCTTTTGCAGCAAGTTTTACGGAAGGGGATGACAAGATTCTGTCTTTGCGTCATGCAGTTAAGGCGATCGAAGCGGCCGCAAAAGACGATCGCATCGTGGCATTATTCTTAGATGGCAGTGGCGGGGAGGGGAGTAGCGGTTATGCTAATTTACAGGCTCTCCGTCGCGCTTTAGAAAAATTTCAGGAGGCGGATAAGAAAATTATTGCTTATGATGTGGATTGGACAGAACGAAAATATTATCTGGGCTCGATCGCCGATGAAATTTTGCTGAATCCGATGGGTGCGATGGAGTTAAATGGATTGGGATCGCAACAATTGTTTTTCACGGGGGCATTAGAAAAGTTTGGTATTGGTGTACAAATTGTGAGGGTGGGTAAATACAAGTCTGCTGTCGAACCCTATACTCAGCAGCAATTAAGTCCGGAAAATCGAGAACAGTTGGAGAATTTACTGGGGGACTTATGGGAGAATTTTTTGCAAGTTGTGGGCAAAAGTCGGGAAATCTCGTCGCAACAATTACAGAATTTAGTTAGCACGCGAGGGTTATTTCTACCCCAAGAGGCAATTTCTACGGGTTTGGCGGATGAATTGGCCTATTTAGATGAGGTTGAGGCAAAATTCCGAAAACTCACACAACAGTCGAAAAAAAAGCAGGGATTTCGACAGATTGATTTAGGTACTTATGCAGAAATTGCTCGCCAAGAATCTCGCTCTTCTGCCAATAAAGTCGGGATTTTATACGCCCAAGGGACGATTGTTTATGGAGAAGGATCTCGGGAACAAATGGGCAGCGATCGCCTCATGCGCCAGTTGCGAGAACTCCGAGATGATGATGAGATTAAAACGGTAGTGTTGCGAATTGATAGCCCTGGAGGAAGCGCTTTAGCCTCGGAATTGATTTTGCGGGAATTGCAATTACTACAAAAGAAAAAACCCACGATTGTCTCTATGGGCAATGTGGCGGCATCTGGGGGATACTGGATTGCGATGGGAGCCGATCGCATTTTTGCTGAACTCACTACAGTTACAGGATCGATTGGGGTTTTTAGCATTCTACCCAATATTGAGAAAATTGCGGCGGAAAATGGTCTAACTTGGGATGTGGTCAAAACGGCTCCTTTTGCCGATACCAGCTCGATTTCTCGCCCTAAAACTGAACAAGAATTAAAAATTATTCAAGGGGGTGTCGATCGCATTTACGAACTGTTTCTCGATAAAGTTGCTAAGTCTCGCTATTTGCCGAGGGAAACTGTAGCGGCGATCGCCCAAGGTCGCGTTTGGTCGGGTCTAGATGCGAAGAAACTCGGCTTGGTGGATGAATTGGGGGGATTAGATGCCGCGATCGCCTATGCTGCGAAAAAGGCGGATTTAGGGGAAGATTGGCAGGTGGAGGAGTATCGGGAGGAACCAAGTTTCAATGAACTTTTAGGGAGTTTATTTTCTCTGGCGATCGCACCGCAGCAAACTCAATTCTCTCCTTCCTCATCCTTAATGAAAGAATGGCAAAATCTACAGAAAGAATTAAATATTCTCCAAAATCTCAACGATCCTCAAAATATTTATACTCTCTTTCCCTTCTCCCTCAACATTGACTAATGCAAACTAACTCAAAAGGCAAATTTTACCCCTAAGATGATTCCGGTCAGTAGTAAACAAGCAATTCCGGCCATCCCCGCAAGGGGTTTTTCTCCCAGACCCACGAACCACTGGGGCGCATCAATATTGTAGGATATTAAAGCAGCAGAATCCAAGCAAGTTAGCCCCCAAATCCATCCCGCGTGGAGTCCCCAAGCTAATCCCAAACTGCCATCATCCACCCCTCTAGCTAAAGCCAAAATCCCCCCCATTAACACCAGTCCAGGTAATTGAGGTAAGGTATCTTTTACCTCCCAAAGTAGATGGGAGAGGGCAAAAATAAGGCTGGAAAAGACAATTCCTCCCCATAATCCGCTATCTTCGGAGAGGACGTTGAATAAGAATCCTCGGAAAATAGTTTCTTCTACGATCGCGATCCAAAGTGCTAAAGCTAAAATCGGGATTAATAATTTACCGAATTGTGGTATTTTTTCTGGATGCCATTGTAGCCAACCCCATCGAGATTCTAGGGCAAAGACGAGGGCTAATCCAAAAATTGCCAAAGCAATTCCCAGCCCTAAAGAAATAAAAAACTCGCGCTGTAAGTGCAAACCATAGTCCAGCAAAGATTCCCCACTCACCAGTAGAGATGCCCAAATAATAAAGGGGGCGATCGCGTAAAGAGAAGCCAACAGAGGCAATTTTTGTTGGGGAGTTAAGGGCTGAGTGGGACGAATTTTTAAGAAAATTGCTAAAGGAAAAGCAATGGGCAACCAGGCGATCGCCCAAATTAAAAAGAAAGCAATTCCTTTAACCCATCCATCTGCCGTTATGAGGGACTCAAACCCTTGTTGTAGGAAGAATAATAAGAGCTTCATTGGGTTTAACATCTACCGAGAGCAAAGAAAAATTGCTTTAAAAATAACCCTCGGTAGATGTTGCGACTTATTGCAAAATGGCAGCGATCGCGATTTTAGGTCTCTTCGGTTTCATCCATTTCCTCATCCACCTCATATTCACCCTCCTCGAGTTGCTTGAGGTGAATGTGCTTGTAACCCAGCTTAATTTCAAACATATCACCGGGCTTCAATCCCATCGCCTTCGTATAGGTAGAACCGATGACAATTTGACCGTTTTGATGCACGCTGACTTTATAAGTCGGCTCCCGTCCGCGACCGTCTTTTGCTCCGTCTGGATCGAGGGCAACGCCTTTAGCAGCAAGCACTGCATCATAAAAATCCGTCAAATTAACCCGCGTACTGCCGGTTTTACCTACGCTGTAATAACCGCAACGTTTTGCTGTTTCTCGACGCGGTAAGTGGGATAGCTCTTTAACTTTGGTCAGTAAGGCTTTTCCCGTCAATGGAGTTGGTTGTTCGGACATAATCTGAAAAAGTCTCCTTGAACTTTCAGTGTTTGTCTGAAGCATTTCGCTTCTAATATCTCATCATATAAGAAATATATCCCTAAATGTATGGTCAAAGTCAAGTTTTTTTCTGAATAATTTTAACAATTTACGAAATTAAGGGCAGAGAGATTTACTTATCTAGAAAAAATTGAGGATAGGGAACAGCCCAGATCGGGGTATAAAGTAAAAAAATCCTGGAGATTGGGATACTCTATCTCAATATTGGAGGGAAAATGAGGGGGTAAAGTCGGGAATATTTTTTTGGCGATCGCACCAGGGAGCAAAATTGAGGAGTTTTTTTCTTGCTAGTAGTGAAAATAGCAGAAGGCCAACAGCCAAATATTAGGACTTGAGTCAATGTTGTCTGCGGCGATCGCCTCCAATTTTGGTGCGAGGGGGAAGGCGATCGCGAGAGACAATTAGAAAAGGAGGGAATGGGGAGAAAATGTTTTAAACTAGAGTCAGATTCGACAGTCTTCCTCCCTGAGAAAATGTCAACAAGGAAAACTGCCTCGATATTATGGTTAAAAAATCAAGTTATTTGCCAGTATGGAAGTTATTTTTCAGATTGTTCGACAGCAACCGAAAGGGCTCCCCAAACTCCAAAGTTATCGGTTGGAGGTTGAAGGGAGGAATACGATTTTGGAATGTCTTAATCGCATTAAGTGGGAAATAGATGGAAGTCTCGCCTTTCGCAAGAATTGCCGCAACACGATCTGCGGTAGTTGTACCATGAGAATCAACGGTCGTTCTGCTTTAGCCTGCAAGGAAAATGTAGGCAGTGAAATTGCTCGCTTTCCCCAGGTCAATTCTACTAATCTTCCCGAAATTACGATCGCGCCTTTGGGTAATTTTCCGGTTATTAAAGATTTGGTTACGGAGATGAAAAGTTTTTGGGATAATTTGGAAGCGATCGATCCTTATGTCAGCACTCAAGGACGCAATATTCCCGAACGAGAATTCTTGCAAACTCCCCAAGAGCGATCGCAGTTAGAAGCCTCGGGAAATTGTATTTTATGCGGTGCCTGTTATTCGGAATGCAATGCGCGGGAGGTAAATCCAGATTTTGTTGGTCCTCATGCTTTGGCGAAGGCACAGCGCAT
>NZ_JAYGHV010000347.1:0-4812 GCF_034932145.1 Spirulina sp. 06S082
AAATACACACTTAGTAAAATCAAAATCTCAAATAGCAATGGATTCAGTAGCACAACAGATGGCAAGAAATTCACAATTATTAAAATCAAAATCTCAAATAGCAATGGATTCAGTAGTACAACAGATGGCAACAATCTCAGAACAATTAAAATCTCAAATTGAACAAACAGCATCATTATTAGAATCTGATAAGATTTCAGAAGAGGAATAAATTTTAAGGAGATTATCCCAAAAAATGACCTTACACCAAGACAAGATCGCCTTCAGCTTTCAAACCCAATCATCAAACCATATCCGTAGAAAGAGGAATTTCCAGATAAATTGGCAGCCAAAAGATAAAAGCCAGAATAATAATAATAATAATAATAATTATCACAAGACCGATTTGACAAGAAATATATTGAACACTATGCAGCCAATAATGGACGATCGCCAAAACTTCCTTCACCACAAATTTAGCAACAAAAACAAACAGAGAAGCGCGATCGCCATTATCACTATTCTTGAATCAGTGTCATAGTGGTGATGTGCGATCGCCCATCGGGACTGGTTGCTGCAGCTTCTATGTTATAGCGAATCCCTCTTTGCAAAATTGAAGGACGAGGAACCTCCACCTGAAAGCGTCCATTCTCATCCACCATCACTGGGCGATCGACGAGGGTTGTATCACCTCCTAGATTAATCACCCCAAAAACACTCGGAGACGAGGAAACAACTTTAACTGTTACCTTTGCACCCGGTTCCGTTTCTCCTTGTAAAACAAATCCGCGAGTTGCGATCGCTTCTCCATCTTTATGATTGAGGAAATTAAGAGGTAATACCGTTGCTGCTGTTGGTGTTGTGGTATTGGGAGTAGTAGTATTAGGAGTAGTAGTCGTGGGAGTCGTTACCGTTGTAGAAGTTCCTGGCACAAAAAACGACCAACTCACCTCATTGCTCAACCCTTCTTGATTCTTGAACTGTACCCTGACAATATGTTCCCCCGAATTTAACGGCTGACTGGGACGATAACTAAAAAAACTGCGGTTTATTGTACTATTAGCCGTGATATCTCGGCCGTTGAGAAAAATTCTGACTGAATTGACATCGATCGCCGCTTCTCCTTGGGTCTGAAATGTGCCGGAAATAGAGCTATTAGCCTTGACATTGCGATTATGGGGAGTTATGTCCGCAACCCATTGCCCTTGAGCCACCGGGGAATTAACTGCCGAACCGAGTAGAATGGCGATCGCCGTTAAACTAGATAAACCTATTTGATGTATTGCTTTCATGAATTTATTTACGAATCTTAATGTTTATTAGTTTTTATGATACCAAGAGAGGAAAACTCTTAATAGGTTGCTAAGATAGATTTTACAATAACCTCGTCTCCTCCTTAAGGCAGAAAATTGGTGAAAAATGGGGTTTTGTTGAAGTTTTTGGAAGCAATATTACCAATGCGATCGCCAACTCCTCTAAAAGTTTCTTGGATCGTCAATGCGCGTTTGTGGGGCTATGAAGGTTTGCAGGCGATCGCGATCGAAGATGAGAAAATTACCTGCATTGTTCCGATGAGCAGTGTTAGTGTAGCAGAAAATTCCTTAGATATATTAGATATAGAGGGAGATTGGCTCTCTTTGGGAGGTGTCGATCTACAAATTAATGGGGGTTTGGGACTCGCATTTCCCGATCTAACCCGAGGCGATCTTCCTTTTTTAGAAAAAATTGGGCGCTATTTATGGGAACAAGGAATTGATGGATTTTGCCCTACTATTGTCACGACTTCTGTTGAAAAAATACAGCAATCTCTCTCCATTATTGCTCAATCTTCTCTATGGGAAAATAGTGCAGAAACTGCCCAAATTTTAGGCGTTCATTTAGAAGGTCCATTTCTCAACTATGAAAAAAGGGGCGCACATCCTCCCGAACATTTGCTTCCTCTCACTGTAGAGAATATGCAGCAAGTTTTAGGGGAATATACTTCGGCGGTTAAAATCATCACTCTAGCACCAGAATTGGACGAAATTGGAACAGTTATTCCTTATTTGCGATCGCAGGGCATTACGGTGAGTTTAGGGCATTCTCTGGCGACATCATCCCAAGCAAAAGAGGCTTTCGATCGCGGTGCCTCGATGGTGACTCATGCTTTTAATGCGATGCCAGGATTACATCACCGCAAACCGGGATTATTGGGGGAAGCGATGCTGCGATCGGGGGTTTATTGTGGATTCATTGCCGATGGACAGCACGTTTGTCCGACAATGTTACAGATTTTACTGCGGGCAGCAAAAGAGGTATTTCTTGTGAGTGATGCACTTGCTCCCATTGGGTTGCCCGATGGGGTCTATCCTTGGGATACAAGGACAATTGAGGTAAAAGAGGGAACCGCAAAACTGCCCGATGGGACCCTTTCTGGGACGACTTTGCCGCTATTAGTGGGGGTGGAAAATTTGGTTAATTGGGGACTATGTGAGGCGGGAAGGGCGATCGCTTTAGCCACGGAAAGCCCGAGGAAAGGGATCTCACTACCTGGACTTTCTGTGGGGCGATCTGCTTCATTTTTGCGCTGGCATTGGGATGAAGAGGTGAGAAAATTATCTTGGCAGCGTTTGCAATCTAATCTAAATTCAGGCGATCGCATTTTGGAGATGTGAATTAATTACCATTAATTAATAAATTCCCTTCAATCAAATCATTTTAAGTAATTTTTCAAATCAGCTTGTACGCGATCGTAAAAACTGCGATCGCATCCCTTTAATCCAATTACACCATAAAGTCGAATTAGATCGCTTTCTCTCCCTTTTAAAGGATGTTCCCCCAGATCGATCGCCTCGATATCATCTTGAACAATATTATAAAGAGATTCAGAAATTAAGATATCAGTTTTTAGTTTTTTTGTCAATCCTTCAACACGACTGGCAACATTAACAGTATCTCCCATAACTGCATATTCTCGTCGTCGCCAAGAGCCAATATCTCCCGCGATCGCTTCTCCATAACTAATACCGATGCCATTAAATAAAGGAATTCGACCCGTTTCTTGCCAACTGCTGCGTAATTTAGCGAGATTTTTCCGCATAGCAAGGGCAGCATAAATAGCATTAAGTGCATCTTGTTTTTCTCCTCGAGATAAAGGGAAGCCAAACTCTGCCATCACTGCATCACCGATAAACTTATCGAGAGTTCCTTCCACAGAAACGATCGCCTCTACCATTTCGTGAAAATAGATATTCAGTTGAGCAATTAAATCTTCAGGGGGAAGTAAAAAAGAGAGAGTTGTGAAGCCACGAATATCAGAAAATAACACCGCTACTTTAATCTTTTTCCCCTGTACCATCGAATAAAAATTCTCGGGATTTTTGAGAATTTCTTTGGCGACAGGTTGGGCAACATAGCGTTCTAAAGTTGTTTGTAAAAAGAGCTTTTCCAGATTATTATGAACAACAGAAATAGTAAAATAAGAGCCGCTACAGAGTAGAATAATAATCCCAGGGATAGCCGTAGGAATGGCAATTTGAGCATAGGTAAACAGCCCATAGGAAATACCAATCCAAGCGATCGCGATCGCGATTCCTGCGCTTAATTGTCTTAGAGAATATTGGGTCAACAACCAAAGGGCGATCGCGATCGCACTAATACTCAGAAAAAAGAATACACCTCGAAATTTTAAATTGGGAAGAATTTCAACAATTGCTTTATCTTGCAACAGTGTGGCGATCGCATGAGCATGAATTTCTACCCCTGGCATTTGCAAGGAGAAAGGAGTTGCTTTAAAATCATGTAAAGTCGAAGCTGTCGCACCAATCAAAACAATTTTATCTTTAAACATTTCCTCCTCTTGCAAACGCTGCCACTCTTTTTCCTCCAAAATTCTCCAAAAAGAAATATAGCGAAAACTCTCAAAGCGATCGCCCCAATAAAAAATACCTTCTCCTTTCCCTTCTACTGGACTAGAATTCTGAGCTAAAATATTATTATCTCGATAAATTTGTACCGTTGCTTCTGCGAAAGAAGGTAAGATAGGAAGACCGAAAGGACGGACAATATTTTCCCGATAAACCCCCCCGAGATGATGTACGCGATCGTCAGCATCTAAGAGAAAATCAGCAAATCCTAATGAGAGAGATTCTGTCTTTAAATCGGGGTTAGGTTCTGCTAATTGAAATGATGTGCCTTCTTCTAAAAATACTTCCAGATAAGCAGTAGCAAGAGTTATCTTTCCTGCATATTTCTCTAAACTTTGCTTCAACTTGCGATCGTCTTCTATCCCATAACCGCTTGGTAAATCAAATAATAAATCGAGAGAAATAGTTTTTGCCCCTGCATTCATCAAACGATCGATCGCTTCAGCATAAACTTCCCTCGGCCAAGGAAAATTAGGCAAAAGTTGAGTAATTTTCTCCGCATTGGGACTGCCTTGAAATGTTTCTGCTGCCTTTAAAGAATCGTCATCAATGGCTACAATAATAATATCGTCAGGGGCGGCGATCGAACCGCGAAAAACAAAAAATTGTGTGCGAATTTGCCCTTCTAGCCATTGTACGGGGTTGCCATCCCAAACCGTCGCGATCGCCCCTGCACTGACCCAAAATCCCGCCAAAACCGCCCCCAAAACTTTGGGGTGTAAGAATTTCCACCATTGGGAAAAATTCTGGGAAAAATTTTGCGATTTCGGCTCTTTCAAACGCACAATCTTAGCTGGGGTATTGACACTCCCCCGTTAAATCAAAGATTATAACGGGGGATTCTTGCTTCACTGGGTTTGCCTAGTTTCAAGTCATCTCTGTCTTGAAACCCCGTCCAGATTCCCCTCCACAAGCATCTGTTTAACGT
>NZ_JAYGHV010000348.1:0-4663 GCF_034932145.1 Spirulina sp. 06S082
TTCGACGGGTAAAGCAACACAAATTGTAGCGAACAAACCGAACAAATACCAAGGAAATTTCACGGGGCGCACTCCCAATTGTTGGGTATACAAATTTGATGATGACACTATTTTAATGCGATACGGCATTAGCAGGCGATCTCGCGATCGATGTGAAAACTTTGTAGAAGTTGGTTATAATTACATTTTGAATATATTCCATGAACCAGCCTCCTAATCGAAATCAGCCAGATCCCCATCAATCAAATCATAATGAGCAGTTGATAATTCAGCAAGCTCAAGAAGAAACTGAACGACTACGACAGGAGAATCAGCATCATAGAGTTGCCCAACGCAGGGTCTTATTTGCTCGTATCGTTAATAGTATATATTTCTTAGTTGGGCTTCTCGAAGTTCTCTTAGGAATGCGCTTATTCTTGCGAATATTTGGGGCAAATCCTGATAATATTTTTGCTCAAACTATCTATGGGCTATCTAACCCATTTGTTGCTCCGTTTTCGACCTTATTTATAAGTCCTGTGCAAAGTACGGAAGCAACACTAGGAGAAAATATTTTTGATGTGAATCTCCTAATTGCCATGATAATCTATGCTGTTCTTTGCAGTGTGGGGGTTTGGATTACTCGTTATATCCAAGAGCAAATTGGATAGCCAAAACTTTAGAGTAAAATCTTTAAAACGGAGTAATTTCTTTCGCTTCTTCAGGCAGCTTTGCTGTTTTCTGTCCTTCGCTTCTAGCTTGATAAGTAATCAAATCTAAAGGAGTCCACATTATATCAACAAAATCGGCTTTTTGTGCTAATAATTTAACAAAATTTAAAGGGATTTCTTTTAATATCCAACGGCTCAAACGATAAAGAGTTTTATTGAGATTTTGCTCTGGCATTAGTTCGACTCCATGTAGTTCGTGTAAATAGCGATTAGAACGTCCGTAGCGTCGCCATTGACTGCGTAATTCTGATAGAGTGGAGCGATGGCGATGGCGAATAAATGCTGTTTCCATAAACTCTAATTTCCAGTCCGTTTCTCGTAGGATTCGCCAACAAATATCCGCATCTCCTCCTGTGGTTAAATAAGGACGAAATAACCCCACCTGTTCAAATGCTTGTTTACGAATGGCCAAATTAGCAGTTTGACCATAAGGACAAAACGAATTAGCTAAAGTATGTTTTTGAGAAAGAGTTTCCTTGCGATCGCTATATCTTTCTAGCCAATTTGTACTCGGAAGTGCTTGTATTTCCCCTGCAACCAAACCAATTTCAGGATTTTCAAACGGTTTAACCAGCAATTCTAGCCATTGCGGACAAGGGCGACAGTCGGCATCGGTAAAGGCAAAAATATCGTATTTTGCGGCGCGAATTCCTGCATTTCGTGCCGCATAAGAACCTTGGACTTCTGTTTCGTTTAATGGGAGTAAAACCAGTCCTTTTTGGGCAAATTTATCTACCGCAGTTGCGAGGAGTTCTCCCGTGCGATCGCGGCTATTATTATTGACTAAAATATACTCTACTTGCGACGCAGGATAAGTTTGTTCTTGTAAGCAAGTCAATAAATCTGGTAAATCTTCCGCGCCGTTGTAAATAGGGATAATAACAGAAATGTTCATTTTAAGTAATAGGTAATAAATTGATGGAATTTTAGGATAAGTTAATGAGGTAAATTCAAACAAAAATGTCCCAATATTGGAATTGAGAGTCCTAACATTTCATCCAAGCATAGTAATATAACTGCTGTTCCGAGAAAGCGACTTGCCCAATCAAATCGACCTGCTTGTTTTTGGCGAATATATTGTAATTCTAACAATGTTTCTTTTTCTAAATACAAAATCAAAGCAGTTAAATAATTTTCTTCATCAATCAAATTCCATTCATCATTCAAGAGTTGTTCAGGTAGAATTATTTTTCCTGTTGTTGCTGTCAATAAACCTCGCAAGCCAATCGCGATCGCAATAATAAAGCAAGCATAAGCGACAAACTTTAATAAATAGCAGGCTGGACAGGGATAATATTCTGAAATACAGTTAATTAAAATTGAAGAACCCGGTAAATCTTTACCAAAATTAACGAGAATACCACTAAGCGTTAATAGAACTGTAAGTTTAGTATTGATTTTGTCAACACTTTCACTAACCGTTTTAATAGAATTTAAGGTATATTCATAAGTAAGTCTAATGTTTGTCATGATGGGATTTTTATCTATGACCAGTCAATTACCAACACCAGATCGCTTTCAAAATTCGCAGAATTTGGAGTCTTCACATCCCGAAAAAGCAAAATTTCGCATTCCAAAAGTCGATCCTTCTAAAACTATACCTTATCGACAAGACGGTGCCGATCCAATTTGGCCATTCTTACGCAAACAAGTTGATGAGAGTGTCGTTCAACACACCCAAGAAAATAGCAGACAAGAGATTGAACAAGAACTAAAAACAGCTATCTTGCAAGAACATTTGCGACAGATGCGCTTACAGATGCGCTTAAAAAGTTGGTTTTTGGTAGTTTCTAGTGGTTTGCTTGTTATCAGTGGTCTTGCAGTGATTTTTCAGAGGTTTCTTTTCGTTGTTGCAAAATAAATGCCGCGATCGCCAAATCCACTGGAGTTGTAATCTTAAGATTTGTTTCTTCTCCCTGGACAATTTCCACAGGTAGATCGCACCTTTCAAATAATGCAGCATCGTCGGTCACTTCCCAACCCAACTGTTTGCCCTTTTCGTGACATTCCTTTAATAACTTCACCTTAAATCCTTGGGGCGTTTGTGCAGCCCAGAGATTAGCGCGATCGGGGGTACTTTGAATAATGCCCCCATCCCCAACTACTTTAATCGTATCCTTCACCGGAACCGCCGCAATTAACCCCGAACAAGATTTTAGAGCAATAGCACAGCGATCGAATAATTCCGGTGTCGCCAAACAGCGCGCCCCATCGTGAATCAAAACCCCTTCAGCACCCTCTGGCAGCCCCTGTAAGCCGTTGTAAACCGACTCTTGACGAGTTGTACCCCCTTGAATCAATTCCACGGGTTTAGCCAGATTTACTCGATCTAAAAGCTCCTCAAAGGCGATAAAATCATAAGATTGTCCTAAGAGTCCGATCCACTCAATCTTCTTAGATGCCTTAGCTGCCAACAACGTCCACTCGAGTAGAGGTTTTCCTAAAAGCGTCAAGAGGAGCTTATTGCGATCGCCTCCCATGCGTTTTCCTAAACCAGCAGCAGGGATGAGTAAGTGCATACGCAAATTGAATCTTTCCAAAATAAATCTATCTGGCTCTCATCTTCCCTTAAAATTGGCCTTGATTAACTCAAATTCCGTGAATTGAGATGCGAATATTAGCCCTCGTCCCCGGTGGAATTGGCGATCGGATTCTCTTTTTCCCATTTATGTTTTTAAGTTCGTTAAGCATTAAGCCCAAATTTTACTTCAATCGTTTGGTTAAAAGATCGCGCGATCGCCAAGATATTATTGGCATCTGTATCGGAGAAAACCCCATCAAGACCTTCACCGTGAAAATCGGTAAAGGGGGGTTCATAGAACTGGGATGGATCTACCATACCTTGTTGGGTCAGTAGGTCGATAATTTGCTCGATAAAGCGGATTTGATTGGCATTAAACTGTTGGCTGTCCAGGTATTGGGCAAAGGCTTTTTTGGCAGCTTCGCGATCCAACCCTACCATAGAGCGAATGAAACAAGGCAAATTATTGGCTTCACCGAGACAGGCTGCGGTGAATTTTTCCCGACTTTCTAAACCTGCTTCGGTGAATAACGCGGTGAATTTTTCCCGACTTTCTAAACCTGCTTCGGTGAATAACATGGTTTCGAGAGAATTTAAGTCGGTTTCGGTGAGAGGGAGATTTCGTCGCAGTTTGGCGATCGCGATATGGTCTTTATTGTCCCTGATATAAGTCTCAACTTTTTTACGGTACTGTTGGGAACTAAAGCCAGTTTGTTGAATGGGAACTTCTGCCTCGTCTATGTCTCCCAGTTGATCTTGAAAGTCGGTGTAAACGATCGCTTCTGCTTGGCGATCGATAAACTGCATTAATTCTCGCAAGTTCTTTCTCAGGGATTCTACCATCGGGAGGGTCACATTCTGCCACCATTCTGCCTTGCCGATGGCTTCGATTAGGGGGAGTTGTGCCTTAACCATCGGAATTGTTCGCTTTTGTGCGAGGTTATCGAGCAAGTCTCTCACTTTATCCCGCAGGAGGGTTAATTTGGGGGAGTTTTGGAGGAGAGCAAGTTGAATCTGGAAGCAAAGCAGGTCAAACCGTTTCATTACCGGGTTTTCTCGGGGAAGTCCGTGGGGGAGTTGCGAGAGGGTCTCTTGCAGAATTCTGATATCTTTGGGGCTGAGTTCTGCCCATCTCTCCCGTTCCGAAAAATCCTCAACTTCTTTTAAGTGACGGCGCACGATGAAGTTTTGCGGTTCCATGCTGGCGATATAGGCATGGAGGCGATCGCCGATTTCTGCTCTCAGTTCTGTTAGGTGAGGCTCGTTGTTTAATTTTTGATAGAGTGTGAGACGGGCTTTAAAGATTTGAGTGGCGAGGCTGTCGGCGGGTTTGCTGTCGGCTTCTCGGACTTGTTGCTGGAAATACTCGAAGTTACCGCAGAGATCGAAGATGAGAAATTCTTTTTTATGGCGATCGATACCGAATAGATCG
>NZ_JAYGHV010000349.1:0-4628 GCF_034932145.1 Spirulina sp. 06S082
CATCAAAAATTCCACCGTCCCCGCACCGACATAATCGATCGATTTTGCCGCATTAACCGCCGCATCTCCCATCTTTTTGCGTAACTTGGGCGTAAGTGCGGGACTGGGAGCCTCCTCCAAGAGTTTTTGGTGGCGGCGCTGAATCGAACAATCTCGCTCTCCTAAGTGAACAACGTTACCATGAGAATCCGCCAGAATTTGAATTTCGATGTGACGAGGACAATCGAGAAACTTCTCCAAGTAAATCCCCCCATTCCCAAATGCTGCCTCTGCTTCCCCCTGGGCGGCTTGGAAGAGGCGTACTAAGTCTTTTTCATCCCGTACCAAGCGCATCCCCCGTCCGCCTCCCCCTGCCGTAGCCTTGAGAATGACGGGATAACCAATTTTGTTCGCCAAAGTGAGGGCTTCTTGTTCGTTGGATAATAAACCCTCACTCCCTGGTAAGGTGGGGACTTTTGCCGCTTTCATGGTTTTCTTTGCTGTGGATTTGTCCCCCATGGCCATCATGGCTGCGGGAGTCGGTCCGATAAAAACAATTTTGTGATCCGCACAGATTTCCGCAAACCTGGCATTTTCTGCCAAGAAACCATAACCAGGATGAATTGCGGTGGCATTGCGAGTCAATGCGGCAGAAATAATATTAGGAATATTGAGATAACTTTTATTACTGGGAGGAAGACCAATACAAACGCTTTCATCCGCCAATTGGACGTGAAGCGCATTGCGATCGATGGTTGAATGAACGGCAACGGTAGCAATCCCTAATTCTTTACAACTGCGGAGGATTCGCAAGGCAATTTCCCCTCGATTGGCAATCAGTATCTTTGAAAACTGCATTATGGGTAATAAATAATCGGTAATCGGTAATGGGCGGGTAAGAGTATTTTACAGTTCGGGGTCTGGGTTATCTTGGCTTTCTTGGTAACGCTTGGATAATTCTGTGGGAGGGCGATCGCTACTCCAGGCCCACCAGACCCGATCGCATTCGCATTGGTAGAATTCTTGCCACTTGCGCTGGTAATTTTCGCCAATGACTGGGGCGCGGCGATTGATCCAAACACGCTGTGCTTGGTGGGAGGATGCACCACAATGAGGACAGAAAAATTGCAAAGCGTGGGTGGCGCTTTGGGTCCATTGAGGGGAGATGGGATCGAAGGCTTCCATAACTTCGGCGATCGCAATTTGTTGTCTCTCTAGCTTATCAGGGGAACGATTTTTCTCTCATCTCTGGCTTAAACTCTTGATATAGCGCCAAGAAAAATTTATCTTTACAGTAAAACGCGATGCAATCACCTTCAGAAGATTTCCTCGAAAAACCGATCGCCGAACCCTCGGATCCTCCTCCATCGCGATCGCGCTTAGGGGGATGTATTGGTAGTCTTTTTCTCTTGATTTTTGGCAGCAGTATTGCCGGAATTTTGGGCATTGTCGTGGCGATTAACAATCCTCAAGAAACAGGACAAAAACCGCCTTTGGTTTGGGTTTGGGAAAAACTGCCTTGGGGAAGTCAGAAGGAAGCAACAAGAGAAGCGATCGCCCCCGAATCTCCTCCCGATACGGCAACCCAAGCACTACAACAGAGGGAACAATTGCAAGCTGAAATCGCCAATTTAGAAAAACAATGGCAAACCCTACAGACGACTACAACACAATTGGAACAACAGCTAGAATTACCTGTAGTCTCTGAAGACCCGTTAAATGACCGCTTACAGGCACTCCAAGAGAAAGTGCAGTCACTCCCTCCTCTTCCTTCTGCTACATCGGCAACTTCTAACGCAATTTCCTCTAGCAAAGCGTCCCTACCGGGAGACAAATTGAAAGTCACTTTGCCTAGCGATCTACTTTTTGCTAATAATAGCGAGTTATCCCCCGATGGAAGTGTACTTTTAGATGCGATCGTCACGGATTTGGCCAAGCATAAAGGGGCAACGATTCGCATTGCTGCCCATACCGATCCCAGTACTTCTCCTTCGGAAAGTCGAGAATTATCCTTTCAACTTGCCCGTATAGTGGAGCAATATCTCGCCAGTTCTCTACGGGGAAATTATCGCTGGGTTTCGATTGGTTACGGTCAAACTCGCCCCCTTGTTGCTAATAATACTGATAGCAACCGCCAGCGCAATCGCCGCATTGAAATTGCTGTAGATTAATTTTAGTTATCTAATGATAAGAGGAATGAAAATTGTTTTTTTTGGTACGCCACAGTTTGCTGTTCCCAGTTTACAACGGTTGTTACTGGAGCCGGAGATTGAGGTTTTAGGAGTGGTGACGCAGCCCGATCGCCCCCGAGGAAGGGGCAAAAAATTGCTGCCTTCTGCGATCAAAAAAGTCGCCCTAGAACATCAAGTTCCGATCTGGCAACCTCGACATATTAAGAAGGCCAAGAAAACCCTTAATTTATTGCGAGAAACTGGTGCAGATGCGTTTATTGTTGTTGCTTACGGTCAACTTCTTTCCCAAGAAATCCTCGATCTGCCGCGTTTGGGCTGTATTAATGGCCATGGTTCACTTTTACCCCAATATCGAGGGGCGGCTCCTCTGCAATGGTGCCTGTATAATGGGGAAACTGAAACAGGAATGACCACGATGTTGATGGATATCGGCATGGATACTGGGGCAATGTTATTACAATCTTCTGTGGCGATCGCCTTTCTCGATAATGCCCTACAACTGGCGATTACTCTCTCGGAGAATTGCGCCGATTTATTGGTTAAAACCCTATTTAAGCTACAAGCTGGGGAAATTACACCCATTCCGCAAGATAATAATTTGGCAACTTATGCGCCTTTAATTCAAAAATCCGATTATATTTTGGATTGGAATCGTCCCGCGATCGCGCTTCACAATCAGATTCGGGCATTTTATCCCTATTGCGTCGCCCAATTTCGCGACAAACCCTTGAAAATTCTGGCCACAATTCCTGTAGGAGAAGAATGGCGATCGCAATTACCCCCAGAGATTCAACAAAGATTACAATCTCTTGCCAATTTATCCTCAATGACAGGACAACCAGGGGAAATAGTCGGTTTTGTCAAAAAATTAGGCGCGATCGTGCAAACAGGTGCAGGATTATTGCTCCTACAAGAAGTACAATTATCGGGCAAACGTCCTCAGTCAGGTTGGGATTTTGTCAATGGTACTCGCTTAACCATTGGAGAAAGGGTAAATTAGTTACTCAAATTAATAACTTAGGACTTACGCATTTACCCACTAGCGAGCAAGATGCCCCCACTACCATAACAATAGAATACGGGAGTGGGAGCGTCTCGCTCCCTAGCTGCGGAAGTCCTATAACTGAATCGTCGATCGTCGATCTCTAATCATTAACATGGCGCGAGTTGTTTTAGAAAAGATTTATAAGAGTTTTGCTAGTTCCGTACCTCAGCATCGTCCCGATCGTGCCTCACGATCGCCCAATTCAGTAGCAAAAGAACAAACAGGCGATCGCAGCGTTAATGTGCTGCAAGAAATTGATTTAACCATAGAAGATGGAGAATTTATGGTCTTGGTGGGACCATCGGGATGCGGTAAAAGTACCCTATTGCGAACGATCGCCGGATTGGAAGAACTCACAGCCGGTAATATTTATGTAGGCGATCGTCTCGTCAATAATTTGCCCCCCAAACAGCGCGATATTGCCATGGTATTTCAAAGTTACGCCCTTTATCCCCATCTATCGGTTTATGATAATATCGCCTTTGGCCTGCGTCGCATGGGTAAAGAAGAGAAAGGGAAAACATTAGCCGATCGCTTGGGACAATGGGGAGAAAACTTTTGGGGTGGGATAACGCGATCGCTACCCTCAGTATGGCGCTATCGTTCCCAACGAGAAAAGGCGATTTTTCAACGAGTACAAGGGGTAGCAGAATTATTACAAATTGAGGAGTTATTAAATCGTTTACCGAGACAACTTTCCGGGGGACAAAAACAGCGTGTAGCATTAGGAAGGGCGATTTCTCGCAATCCACAAGTATTTTTAATGGATGAACCCCTCTCCAATTTAGATGCAAAACTACGGGCAGAAACTCGCAGTCAAATCGTCCAATTACAGCGAGAATTAGACATTACCACCATTTACGTCACCCACGACCAAACCGAAGCAATGACGATGGGCGATCGCATTGCAGTGATGAATAAAGGGGAACTCCAACAAATTGCCAAACCCCTCGAACTGTACAATAATCCTGCTAATCGTTTTGTCGCACAGTTTATTGGTTCCCCCCCAATGAATTTTTTAGCGGTTAAAGTTGATTCTTCTCTTAGTTTAAGTGGTGATGGTTTTTCCTTAACTTTAGGGACAGAATGGGAAGATTATCTTGTACCTTATCAAGGGCGATCGTTATGGTTGGGAGTTCGTCCAGAACACCTAGAATTAAGTTCTGCTACTAACTATCATTTATTAGTCTGCGTCGATCTCGTCGAAGCATTAGGAAATGATACTTATTTAGCAGTACATCTTGCCAGCAACTCCAAATCTCAAATGCAAGTCCGCATCTCCCCCGAAGAAAAAGTGAATCTCCAAGACTCACTATATTTATCATGTCTAACCGACAAAATTCACTTGTTCGATCCCGAAACAGAGAACAACATTCGCCACTAAATCCCCCACTCCCCCACACTCCCCACAC
>NZ_JAYGHV010000350.1:0-4605 GCF_034932145.1 Spirulina sp. 06S082
TGCTGTTAGTTTGTGCAAGAATTTCATAAAACAGTAATTGGTAAACAGTAAGCCGTAAATTTCTCAGTTCGTAGAATAAATGCGCTCCAAGGATAGTCAGGTTTCGGTTCTTTACGAACAGATCGATCGCTTCAAAATCCGCGATCGCCGAATGTTTCCCTCGACGATTTATCTTAATAATTTGTTCTACAAATTTAAAGCCCCCGTGGGGGAATCTTCTTCCTTATTGTTCTGCAAAACTGCCCACAGATCGGGACGACAAGTGCGAGTTTTTTCAATTTGTTGTGCTTTGCGCCATTGGGCGATCGCCGCGTGATTCCCCGATCGCAGGACTTCGGGGACTTCCCAATCGCGGAAAACGGCGGGGCGAGTATATTGAGGATAGTCGAGCAATCCCTCTTCAAAACTTTCGGCTTTTAAGGATTCTTCTTTTCCCACAGTCCCCGGACGCAGGCGAACAACTCCATTAAGTAAGGCAAGGGCGGGGATTTCTCCACAAGTTAAAACAAAATCTCCCAAGGAAATTTCTCGGTCGATCAGATGCTGGCGAATGCGATCGTCTACTCCTTCATAATGGCCGCAAATCATTATTAGTTGCTCGTAATTTTGCGACAGTTCCAGCAATGTTTCTTGGTTGAGGGGTTTGCCTTGGGGAGACATCAGAATAATTTCCCGTCGAGGTAAAATAGGCAATGATTCTACAGCAGCAAAAATTGGTTCGGGTTTGAGTAACATTCCCACTCCTCCCCCATAAGGTTCATCATCGACGCGCTTGTGTTTATCCGTCGCAAAATCTCTGGGATTAATCAAATTAACTGTAGCAATTTGTTTTTCTACGGCTCTCCCTAATAAACTCGTTTTCAGGGGAGAGGTAAAAAATTCTGGAAAGAGGGTGACAATATCAAAACGCATATTTTCAGTTATTTAGTTATCAATTTTTTAATGAACAATTATCAAGGAACGGTTATAAGTTATCATTATAGATTGTTAAGCAGCAAAACAAAGAGGAAGGCTGGTAATTATGACATTACTCCTAGCAGGCGATATTGGCGGCACGAAGACGATTTTACAAGCCGTAGAATCGACAGAGAAGGGACTTAACCCTATTTTTGAGGCAAAGTATCTCAGTCAAGATTTTGCCGATCTCGTGCCGATCGCGCAACAATTTCTCGCAACGGCTGCAAAGGAAGTCGGTCAGGAATTACACCCAGAGAAGGCCTGTTTTGCGATCGCGGGTCCGGTGGCAGACGATCGCTGTACTCTCACTAATTTGAGTTGGGTATTAGATGGACGGCGTTTGGAGAAGGAACTCGGCATTGCAAAAGTGAGTTTGATTAATGATTTTGCGGCGATCGGCTATGGGGTTTTCGGATTAAAACCGGAGGATATTCACAGTTTACAAGATGTCCAAGCGGACAAAACGGCACCGATTGCGATTATTGGCGCGGGGACGGGTTTGGGGGAAGGGTTTGTGATTCCTCAAGGGACGGGATATCGGGTGTTTGCGTCGGAGGGAGGACACGCAGATTTTGCCCCTCGTAATGAACTGGAGTTTAAGTTACTAAAATATTTTCACGAAGTACGTAAGTTACAGCGAGTCTCAGTAGAAAGGGTCGTTTCGGGAATGGGAATTGCGGCTATTTATGAGTTTTTAAAGTCTTTGGGAGAGATTCCCGAATCTTCGGAAATTGAGGAAGAAATTGCCAAGGAAGATGCCGATATTGGCGCAATTGTTTCGCGAGGTGCCACGGAAAAAGGCGATCGCTTATGCAAGGAAACATTGGATTTATTTATCGATGCTTATGGGGCAGAAGCGGGTAATTTGGCTTTAAAATTATTGCCTTATGGGGGATTATATATTGCGGGAGGTATTGCCGCGAAAATTCTCCCAGTTCTCCGAGAAGGCAAGTTTATGACGGCTTTTAAAACGAAAGGTCGCGTCAGTCCCGTTTTAAATAATGTTCCTATTCATGTCATTTTAAATCCGCAAGTTGGCTTATTAGGTGCGGGAATTCATGCAAATCAATTATAGATTTTCTTGCCAGCGTCGCCCCATTCAACCAACTCTTCAAAAACGATCTCGGTGTTGACTGGACTATCAACGAATAAACTTTACTGGAGATTCGATACAATTTGATTAGTCTTTTTACCCTCTATTTTTGCGATCGCCTTTCGTTAATTTCATGACTACTTCTTCAACCTCCCTGGAAGATTCTCCCCTACCTACTCCACGTCCCAACGATTGGCGGCTGTTTCTGCGACTGGTCCCCTACGCTCGTCGTAATGGTAAACTCTTTTTGATTTCTTTGCTTCTTTTGCTTCCAGTCTCGATCGCAGGGGTAATTCAACCTTTAATTATCGGACAGGCCATCTCGCTTTTACGGGGAGAACCAACTTGGGCAATTTTAACAGGTGTTTCTTTGTCCACAGGCATTGGCACTTTAATTAAAATCTTACTGGTTAGTATTGCGATTCGCCTTGCTTTTGTGTCCTTACAAGGGTATCTCGTACAGAGGGTCGGTCAAGAAATTACTGCCGGAGTGCGGGAAGATTTATTTAACCATGTTTTGTCTCTTGCGTCTAGCTTTTTCGATCGCACTCCCGTGGGACGATTAGTAACGCGAATTACTAGCGATGTAGAAGCATTAGGAGATGTTTTTGCGACGGGGGCGATCGGCATTCTCAGCGATATTATTTACATTATTGTTATTGTTTTTACCATTTTTGCGTTGGAATGGAAACTAGCATTAATGTTAGTCTTGATGCTCATTCCCGTCTCAGCTTTAATTATCTTTTTTCAACAACAATATCGCAAGGCAAACTATCGCGCCCGTGAAGAGCTTTCTAAACTCAATTCTATGTTGGCGGAAAACATTTCTGGTATTAATATCGTACAACTCTTTCGCCGCGAACGCTTTAACTCTGAAATGTTTCGTTCTATTAATCAAAGATATCGTGAAGAAATCGATAAAACAATTTTTCACGATTCGGCAGTTTCAGCAACTTTAGAATGGGTTGCTTTAGTGGCGATCGCCGGAGTTTTATGGTTAGGAGGTGTTTTAGTTTTACAAGATAATTTGACTTTTGGCGCACTTTCTGCATTCATTCTCTACGCTCAACGATTATTCGATCCCCTGCGAAGATTTGCAGAAAAATTCACCATGATCCAATCAGGATTTACGGCGATCGAACGAATTGGGGAATTAATGGATGAACCTATTGATATTCGCGATCCGAGTGGAAATACAGAGAGCGAATTTTTAGAAGGAGCTGAATGGCGATCGCAGAATAAACCAGGAGAAATTCGCTTTGAAAATGTTTGCTTTGGTTATAAACCCGATGAATATGTTCTCCAAGATTTAAACTTTACCATTCGCCCTGGAGAAAAAGTTGCTTTGGTGGGACCCACAGGAGCAGGAAAAAGTTCCATTATTCGCCTTCTCTGTCGTCTTTACGAACCCAGCAAAGGCAGAATTATTGTTGATGGTATTGACATTCGTGATTTTCGTCAAGCACAATTGCGGCGTTATATTGGTGTCATCTTGCAAGAAAGTTTCTTATTTGCTGGGGATGTCAAGCGCAATATTACCTTGGGTGAAAGTTACTCCTTTGAAGAGATCCAAAAAGCGGCTCAAGTTACCAATGTTTCAGACTTTATCGAACAATTACCCCAAAGTTATGACACCCAGTTGCGAGAGAGAGGAACAAATCTTTCCGGAGGACAAAAACAATTACTCGCTTTTGCCAGAGTTGCCATTCGCAATCCTCGAATTTTGGTACTAGATGAAGCTACTGCCAGTTTGGATGTTGCAACGGAAAGACTCGTTCAAGAAGCCTTAGACAGGCTATTAGAAGAACGGACAGCAATTATTATTGCTCACCGTCTGTCAACGATTCGTAACGTCGATCGCATTTTAGTCTTGAAACGGGGTCAATTAGTCGAATCTGGAAACCATGATGAATTATTAGCACAAGATGGTTTATATGCCAGTTTATATCAATTGCAAATGCTAGGCACAGAATAATCGTTTTTGGGAATTCGCAAAAAAGTACATTCGATCTTTAAAAAAATATTCCCAAAGATTGGTAATTCTAGAGGTTTTTGATAGAATCGAGTCAGCCTCAAAATAGTAGTTATCCTATTTGAAGTTGCATCTATACTGTTAGCACGAGATATTTTATGTTATGAAAGCAGCTAAAAAATTTAACAATATATCGCCAAACCCGCCGAAGTCTAGTTCTCAGCCATCTCGTGCCTATCGTTCTCGTCCCAAATCTAAGCATAATACCCATATCGCAAGGGCTACAGAAACAATTTTGAAACTGGCGATTAATGGGGGTTTATCAGCAGTGGCGATCGCCACTTTGACCAATTTATTTCCCTACTATTGGGGACAGCGAGCCAAAGTACAAGCCGTTCGCATGGAAGTTCGAGAAGCTGAGTACAAAGTTACCCGTTTGCGTGCCAATCTCAATCGCAGTTTCGATCCCTCCCAAGCCTTAAATGTCATGCAAGAACAAAGT
Source organism: Spirulina sp. 06S082 (assembly GCF_034932145.1). Classification (NCBI taxonomy): domain Bacteria; kingdom Bacillati; phylum Cyanobacteriota; class Cyanophyceae; order Spirulinales; family Spirulinaceae; genus Spirulina; species Spirulina sp. 06S082. The sequence goes on from NZ_JAYGHV010000350.1 coordinate 4,525, forward strand.
GCAATGTTAGCACCCAACCAGCGTCGCATTGTTTTAATGGATGAAGCTGAAAATAGATAGGGCGATCGCAACCGTGAAGAG
>NZ_JAYGHV010000351.1:0-4571 GCF_034932145.1 Spirulina sp. 06S082
AGTATTGTTAGTTTAGCAGGGACGGGAGGTATTGGTAAATCTGCCCTTGCTTGTCATTTTGCCACGCAGTATAAAGAGCATTTTACGGATGGGGTGATTGGGTTGCGAGTGGATGGAAAAGATGTGGAGACGATTGCAAGAGACTTTGCGCGAGAGATGGGAGTTATTTTTGAGGAAGAGGATGAACAAGCATTAGATGCAGCAACAATTATGCAGGAGTTATTTGCTTCTCGTCGAATGTTATTGATTTTTGATAATGCAGATGAAGCAAGTATTAAAAAATTGCGTCCTAGTGGGAATGTTTGTGCAATTATTGTCACGACAAGAGATCGCAGTTTATCGTTTTTCTTAGATATTCCCAATGAAGGTACAATTGATTTATCTCCTCTGATCGAACAAGACTCGTTGTTATTGTTACAACGTATTTTAGGAGAACAGCGCATTAATAGAGAATTAGATGCTGCTCGTGAAATCATTAAATATTTAGGTAATCTACCTTTAGCATTACAGATTACAGGCGGACATTTACAAGGAACAAAGCGTTCTGTAGGGGATTATTTAGAGCAACTCAAAGAAGAAATTCTAGAGTTGATGAGTCAAGATCATGATGATTTTAATTTAATAGCTTCATTGAGACTCAGTTTGGATTTATTGACAGAAGAAGAGATTGATTTTTTTGCTTGTCTGAGTGTTTGTGCTGAAGATGGATTTTCACGGAAAACGGCTATGATAGCAGGAGAAATTGAAAATAGATGGAAGGCACAAAAATATTTGGATCGTTTTCATCAATTATCATTAATCAATTATACCGAAGAAGGAGAGAATCGTTTTGTTTTTCATCCGTTGGTTCAAGATTTTTCACAGAATTTATTAGAACAAAGAGGACTTCGAGAAATAGCAGAAAGACGACACGCAAAATATTTTATTGATTGGATTGGATCAAATGCAGAGAATTTAAGTGTTATCGCTTCGCAGATTTCTGAGGATATAGACGACTTGATTTTAGTTGGGGAATGGCTACGAAATAATAAAATAGCAAATTATAATTTTATTGAATCTCTGCATGAATTTTTTGAAGAATATGGTTACTGGAAAAAAGCTGCCGAACTCATGAAAGATTTTCAGGAGTTTGCGACACAATCTAAAGATTGGGAATTTGTTGTTATTTTTTGTACCCGACGGGCAAGATATTTATCGTTACAGGAAAAATTTGAAGATGCGAAAGTAGTTCTTCAAATTATTCCAGAAATTTTAACAAATATTGAATCAGAAATGGTTCGCAAACGTTCTCACGTAAAATGGCTTGTTCGGCTGGGGAGAATTTTAGAACAACAAGAATATTTTGATGAAGCAATTGATAATCTGCAATTAGCTGTTAGTATTGCTCGATATATAGATGATACAGAAAGTTTACGAAATGCCTTAAATGTTTTAGGTTGGGTTTTCAAACGAAAAGGACAAATTGATAATGCAATTGAAATTTTTCAGGAAGAAATTAAGCTAAATAAAACTATCAATGACCAACAAGGAATAGCGATCGCCCTCAACCGCATGGGAGGACTATTACAACAGCAAGGAAGAATAGAGGAAGCTATTGCTGCTTTTCAGCGTGAAATTGAAGTCAGTGAAGCTATCAATGACCAAAAACAAATAGCGATCGCCCTCAACCGCATGGGAGGACTATTACAACAGCAAGGAAGAATAGAGGAAGCTATTGCTGCATTTCAGCGTCAAATTGAAGTCAGTGAAGCTATCAATGAACAAAAATCTGTAGCGATCGCCCTCAACTGCATGGGAGGACTATTACAACAGCAAGGAAGATTTGAGGAAGCTATTTCTGCTTTTCAGCGTCAAATTGAAGTCAGTGAAGCTATCAATGAACACCAATCTGTTGCGATCGCCCTCAACCGCATGGGAGGACTATTACAACAGCAAGGAAGAATTGAGGAAGCTATTTCTGCTTTTCAGCGTCAAATTGATGTCAGTGAAGCTATCAATGATCGTAAAGGAATGGAGATCGAACTCCATAAATTAGGTAATCTTTTAAAAGGTCAACAAAAATTCGCTGAAGCGGAGAAAACTTTCCGTCAGAGTTATGATATAGCAGTTCAATTAGAAGATCGACGAGGACAAGCATTAATTCTCAATAGTTTGGGTCAAGTTTTATCTAAACAAGGAGGACAAGAAAATATCAATCTCGCGTTAATAAATTTTCGAGAAAGTATTAAATTAGGACAGGAATTGAACAATTTAGAACACCTAGCCAAAGTTCATACTGCTATGGGAGAAGCTCTATTTGCCTATCAAAATGACAAACAGGCAGCCATTGCATTAATTAAAGGCTTTGAGATTGAGGAAAATTCAAAAAACACTAGAGGTTTAGAAATTGTAATTAAACCGTTAATGTATGTGTTGGTTAAATTGAATCGAAAAGAAGAAGCGAAAGAATACTGTCAGAGAGCCTTAACGATCGTACCCAATAATAAAAACATACTAGAACTTGAAAAGCAACTCTCGTCAGGAATTTTTCTCAAACAAGGAAAAGTTACAACAATCAAACATAATCAAAAAGATACAATGTATGGGTGGATTACTCCCAGCGATCGCAGCAATAGTATCTACTTCCACGAACATTTTATCAATTCCGACTGCATTTCTCAGCTTAAAATAGGGACTCGCGTTGAAGTCTTTATCAAAGAAAGTCAGAAAGGATGGGTTGCAACTTATATGAGAATTCTCGATGATGCGATAAAAATAAACAAATCTTAAAGGAAAAATCTGCAATATTGAGAAAGCGATCGCAGCTTGGTATAATGCCCAAAAATATTCTCTGGCTTGAAAGAAAGGCGATCACGATCTCAAGCAAAAAACCGTTTGACCAAACAATTAAATTCCGGTAACAAAGGACTGGTTAGAGTATCCTCAGAAAATAACGTTGCCGCTAATTTTAAAATGCCATTCTCTCGTCGATAGATTTGAACCGATTGTTTTTGACGATCGCAGATCCAATATTCTCGAACCCCTCGAGTCGAATAAAGTTTTAATTTCACCTCATAGTCTCGCTGGCGATCGGCAGTCGTTTTCGATAAAACTTCCACAGCTAAGTCTGGCGCATCGACAAGATGTCCCGCAGCATCTAATATATCTGACAAGCGTTCTTGACTGACCCAAACTACATCGGGGATAACGCTATCTGCCTCCGAAAAAATCACCCCAGGCGCGATCGCAGTGCTTCCTAAACCCGTTTTTTCGCACCAAAGATTTAACTGTGCGTAAATGTTTCCAGAAATTCTTTGATGTTGCCAATGGGGTACCCTCGTCACGAATAGTTCTCCTGCAATAATTTCATAGCGCTTATCGTTGTCTGGAAAGTGTTCCAGATCGGCGATCGTCCAGCAAATTTTTTCGGAGGCTGAGATTATCATCGCTTGATTTGATAGCTGCATTTTTTATTGTAATGCGATCGCGATCTGAAGTAAAATTAACTCAAGGAGATACAAAAATGAAACTCAAACAACGGTTACAAAAACAACGAGACGCGATCGCACAGTTTAAAAATCGAGCATATAGGAATAAACTTATAACGTGGTTATATTTTGTCAGCCAATGGCGAATATACGACAGGATTTTCAAGTTTGTGTACTGACTATCCGCTCAATCCGGATGTTTTAGCATTATTATGGGATGAAGTAGTCACTTACTGGACTTCTCCGAACGATTTAACCTTACGATCGCGCTTCTGCGATCCGAAATGGAGATAAGAATGTTACAACAAGATTTACAATACTTTATAGAAAATCGCGCCGAACATCTCGCGATTGTTCATCTAACTCGCAGACAAGATTTAAGTATTCAAAGAATCGACGATCGCGATCGCGGACTCGATCTGTTAGTCACGATCCAAAATAAAGGTGTCTTGACAGGTAAAATGTTTGGTATTAACGTGAAAGCAAAAGATGCAGCGATTAAAGATATTACCGATCGCTCCCAATTTCCCATTCAAAAAGGAATTCATTACTATCAAGATTTACCTTTTCCTGCTTGCGTCTTTTTCTTCACGATGGAAGACGATCGCGGTTACTATCAATGGCTAAAATATCCTCTTTTAGCTAACCAAACAAGCGAAACCGAGGAACGCGATCGCTGGTATCCTCTCGATGATAATGCCCTGGAGCAAATTGTTAAAGCGATCGCAGCTTGGTATGATGCCAAACAATATTCTCTGACTTGAAAGAAAGGCGATCGCGATCTGAAGTAAAATTAAATCTAATCCAAATCGTTCTTTATTAAAAACCTCAAGCAAAAAAGCGTTTGACTAAACAATTAAATTCCGGTAACAAAGGACTGGTTAGAGTATCTTCTGAAAATAGCGTCGCCGCTAATTTTAAAATGCCATTCTCTCGTCGATAGATTTGAACCGATTCTTTTTGACGATCGCAGATCCAATATTCTCGAACCCCTCGAGTCGAATAAAGTTTTAATTTCACCTCATAGTCTCGCTGGCGATCGGCAGTCGTTTTCGATAAAACTTCTACAGCTAAGTCTGGTGCATCGATAAGATGTCCCGCAGC
>NZ_JAYGHV010000352.1:0-4553 GCF_034932145.1 Spirulina sp. 06S082
TATCTTTTTGAAATATCTACATGGAAAGAAACATTTAATAGTTATCCTGTAAGTAGTTTGTATCAAGAAGCATTTTCAATTTTTGAGTCTAAATTTGATGATACTTTGAGAATTTCTTGTTCGTTGAGTTTAGCTGCATTATCTGAAAATTTGATTAAACCTCTACAATCTAAATCTATATTGGATTGGGAATGTATAGAAATAAAATCTCAATCTATCTCAATTAATCTTGAGGTATGGAAAGATAGACTGCAAAAAAAGAAATTTGATCGATTGAGGATTAGCAATTTAATTGATGGGTTTCAAAGATATTTAGATATTACTTATAAACATGATGTAGAACTTTCCCGTTGGTTATCTCATGGACATATAGGATTAAATTTAATTTTTTGTGTTTATGGAAAATGCCTTTACACAGTAGCTTTAGATGATAAAAATAAAAATCCAGATCGGGAAGCAAACAAAATCACCAAGAATAAAGATATGAGATTTTCTCTATCATCTAAATCTTGGATTCAAAATCATTTAGAAAATACCAATGATTTTCCCATCAAATGTTTTCACCTATTAATAGGATAAAATAAGCAGGGAACACAACTTCAGTTAAAAAGTTAAAAGAGTGATTGTCCTATCTAAAAATCTGCAATCGAACTTTAATTCTACCAACAGAGTAAAGTTTCTCGAGTCTCTCGTCCTGTTGTCGGATTTGTACCGGAGGCAATATCGCAAAGTTTTCTTTGAATATCGGCTCTTAATAATACATTAGTAAAATCTGCACCTTCGATGATTGTCCGATCAAATAATGCGCCAAAAGCAAAGGCATCTTCTAGCACGGCATTGGTTAGATTAGCATGAGATAAACGTACCGATCCTAAAACAGCATTGCGAAGATTAGCTCCTTCAAAGTTAGCAGAATCGAGATTGGAGGAAAAGAACTCTACCCCGAATAAATTAGAATAGCTAAAGTCGCATTGACGGAGATTGGAATGATCGAAGCTGGCATCTCTCAAGTCTTGATGAGAAAAATCCTCGCCGATTAAAGTGACGTTATTATAGGAAATTGCGAGGACGGGGGAAACGAAAATATTGCAAAATGCAAAGCCCGTGATTAAGAACAGGACAAAACTTGTTAAAATTGTTTGCAGATGAGAAGGTAAGGATTTTTTCATGATTTTTTCTGTTTTTTTAAAGTATATCAGCAATCCGAGCGAGAAAATTGAGGAGGAAATTAGGTTTGAGTGAAGTTGAACGCCAAAACAAGGGCAAGCGATCGCTCGAAGTGGGACAATTGGGAGAACAAGTTGTTGCCGATTGGTTGCAAGCACGAGAATGGCAGATACTGCACCATCGTTGGTACTGTCCTTGGGGGGAAATCGATCTGGTGGCGCGATCGCCAGATGCTGCGCTTATTTTTGTTGAGGTGAAAACTCGCAGTTCTGGTAATTGGGACTTAAACGGACTTCTGGCGATAACTCCCCAAAAGCAGGCAAAATTGTGGCAAACTGCTGAGGCATTTTTAGCACAATATCCCAATTATGCCGATTTTCTCTGTCGGTTCGATCTGGCATTGGTTCACTACAAAAGGGTTCTCGACTCTACTGCGGGTTCTTCCCCTGTAATTTTGAACCAACCTGTATGGCGATCGGGTTATGAGTTCGCGTTAGAGAATTATCTGGAAGGGGTGATAATGACAGGATAAAGGAGAAAGAAGACAAAACAATACAAATAGACTATAGTGGTTTTGGTTGGATGCAAAATTTTGCATTGATACTGTAAATTGATACTGTGAATTAATGCCATGTCTGAACAACCCCGCACCCGTCAAGAACTCTACGACCTGATCCGCAGTAGGGGAAGCAAACAAGCATTTGTTCTCGAAGAGATGATTCGGTTAGGATTTTGGCCGACAGAAGGGACACTTCCTAACGATCCTGCTGACGAAATTCGTCGCGAGGGAGAACTTTTGCAAGAATTGTCAGAATTGCGCCGAGAAAGTAACTATTTGCATAGCGAGAAACAATTGCGGAAACAGGCACTCAAACAGCGCTTGCAAGAGTCTCGACGCAAACAACAGGAAACAAAAGAACGACGGGAACAAGAGAGACGCGATCGCGCTGAAGCATGGCAAAAAAGAAAAGAACGAGAGATTATTTATTTAGGTGAGGGTGTTTCAGGGGGACTTAATCATCAAGATGGCAATATCGAACGGTTGCAAAGTTACGGTTTGCCTATCTTAAATGATGCGGAACAAATTGCTGTTGCGCTGGGAATTTCTGTCGGGGAATTGCGTTTCCTCGCCTTTCATCGCAAAACTGCCACTTTATCCCATTATATTCGCTTCAAAATACCTAAAAAAACGGGAGGAGAACGGTTAATTTCTGCACCAATGCCGAGGTTAAAAAAGGTACAGCATTGGCTTTTACACGAGATTTTAGACAAAGTAGAAGTTCACGAAGCTGTCCACGGATTTCGTGGCGATCGCTCCATTTTAACCAATGCACGTCCTCATATTGGTGCCGATGTTGTCATTAATTTTGATTTAAAAGATTTTTTCCCAACTATTTCTTATAAGCGTGTCAAAGGATTATTTCGCGCTTTGGGATATTCGGAAGCAGCCGGAACAATTTTAGCTTTATTGTCTACAGAAGCAGATGTAGAAGAAGTCGAATTAGATGGAAAAACCTATTTTGTGGCATTAGGCGATCGCCACCTTCCTCAAGGTTCTCCTGCTTCTCCCGCTTTAAGTAATATTATTTGTCGTCGTTTGGACAAACGCTTAAGTGGCATGGCGACAAATTTGGGATTTACTTATACTCGTTATGCCGATGATTTAACGTTTTCTGCTTCTGGGGAAAATTTACGCTATATTTGCAATATTTTGCGCCGTACCGAGTCTATTATAGAGCATGAAGGGTTTGCAATCAATGCAGAAAAAACTCGCATTCTTCGCCGCAAATCGAGTCAATTGGAAGTAACAGGAATTGTAGTTAATGAATATCCTAATATTGACCGCAAAACCCTGAAGCGTTTTCGCGCTACTTTATATCAAATCGAACAAGAAGGCATTCAAGGAAAGCGATGGGGACAATCAAATAATATTATGCTTTCTGTACAGGGATTTGCCAATTTTGTCAAGATGGTTAATCCCCAAAAAGGGCAAGTATTTTTAGAGCAAATCGATCGCATTCGAGAAAAATGGCGTTTGGGGGAATCTAAAGCGCGATCGGTGATATCTTCTCCAATATCGCCACCCATTATTGAACAAGAAACATCAGAATCAAGATCGGAAGAAATTCTTCCAGATGGCATTATTTTAGAATGTTATAAACAAGGAAGCAAGTTAAAAATTAGAGTGATTTCCGAGGGATATAATCCAACTTGGAATGTACAAATTCCGCGCAATTTAATGGAAGAGGGTGCAAGATATCGCGTTACAGAAATTAGCGAATCTGCAGTAGGAGGATTTTATCGTATTTCTGGAACTATTCAGAAATTATCCGCATCGTAGAACTAATCACAATATTTTGTTTGCTCAAAGTTTACAAAGTAGTTAAATTTTGAACTATTGATAGGAGAAAAGCAAAAAGATGTCTTTAGATCGTACAAAAATTCAATGGTTTCGCCGCACAATGAGAGAATGGAGTCGGGAGAATTTTCGCGATTTTCCTTGGCGTAGAACCAAAGACCCTTATGCTATTTTAGCAGCCGAGTTTCTTTTGCAAAAGACCGACGCACCGACAGCCGCACCATTTTACGAACAGTTTATCGATCGCTACCCCAATTTAGAAGAATTAGCCGCAGGATCGATCGAGGAAATTACCGCATTATTGCAACCTCTCGGACTGCATTTTCGTGCCTCTCGGCTACAGGAAACAGCAACAATTCTTGTGGAACAGTATAAAGGGAAAATCCCTAAAATCGAAAGTAAATTATTGCAATTACCAGGAGTAGGAAAATATACAGCGCGATCGGTTTTAGCCAATTCTTATAATAAACCTTGTGCCGTTCTAGATACCAATGTAGCACGTATTTTAGAGCGAGTTTTCGGCTTAAAAGGAGGGGGAGTAAAATCTCGCGATCCTTTATTATGGCGTGCAGCCGAACAGGTTGCACCTAAGACAAAAGTAGGGATATGGAATTTAACATTAATTGATTTTGGAGCAGCAGTTTGTACGGCAAAAAATCAAAATTGCTCCGATTGTCCTTTGCAACGTCAATGTCATTATTTTGAGTCGAGTTTATGAGATGCTTAAGTATTGATGCGATCGCGGGCAATATCTGCTATAATGAAAGCAAGCAAAAATGAATTTCTTCCTGAGAAAATTCCTGAATATTTGCCAAAAGAATACTTTTCATACCTTGAATTTCTCTGGTCAACCAATCATTCAAATAGGTCAGGCTATATGTCATCAAAATCATCTCAAAAACCCGCCAGCGATAATCCCAATAAGCAACCAGAAAGCAAATCGACTCTGGATGAGATTCGTGCAACAAGATTAGAGAAAGTCGAACAGTTAAAACAAGAAGGATTGAATCCTTTTGCTTATAAATGG
>NZ_JAYGHV010000353.1:0-4326 GCF_034932145.1 Spirulina sp. 06S082
CTTTTTGGGATGCGGGATATCGAGGTATAATGGTGACAGATACGAGTAATTTTCGCAATCCTCATTATCATCAGCCTAGCGATCGCCTCGAAACATTGAATCTGGATAAATTAGCGACTGTATTTCGAGGTTTAGTCGATTGGCTGCGATCGCTTTGACCGTTATTAATTGTTCTTTTTATCGCGAAATATGCGATAATTAAATAGTATAGCCCGATCCGCCAGGGATTGAAATCCCCGTCTCATACAAAAAATCCATTGAAATGGATTAGGGTTATCGCAAACTCGTTATCTATTATCAATGAACACTGCTGTATTATCTTCAACTTTCTTTCTAACATTACTTTTGGCGATCGGTTTATTTTTCTTTATTCGCGCTTCCGTTAAAGAACGGATTGAAGAAATCCAACTATTCACGGAAGAAACACGAGAATCTTTATTAGAAAAATTACAAACATATTTCGATCGCCGCGCTTATAAAGTCACCGCATCAGAAAGCGATCGCTTAACCTTTGAAGGGTTTGTGCGTCCCAGTTGGTTTTTAGCAATTTTTCTCTCGGTTTTAGCCGCTATTGGTTTACTTTCCTTGGCTTTGGTTTTTGCTTATTTATTTCCGGCGATCGGTAATTTCTTTATTGGTTTAGTGATTATTGCACCATTAGCCGGCTATTTTTATTGGAAAGGTGCAGGACGAGTCGAACAAGTTTTGATTAAAATAGAAACAGAAGCAACCGATAAAAATCGAATTTTGGTGCGAGGTCATCGCGATGAATTAATCCAACTCAAACGTACTTTTCCTTTTACAACCCAATAAACCAATGGTTCAAACTGTATCGAAAACCGAACCTCTGACTCCTTTTCCCGACCATACCCAACTTCCCGATGAGGATGGAACATTTGTGAAGAATTTTCAAGAACATCCCCAAAGTTTATTGCTGACAGATTCTCTCAGTTCTATTTTGCAACAACTACATCCCGACGGACAGTATTGTATCGGGCAAGATTGCGGCATTTATTGGCGAGAAACCGAACCCCCCGAACGCGGTGCGGAAGCCCCCGATTGGTTTTATGTCCCTAATGTTCCCCCTAATCTTGACGGACAAATTAGACGCTCTTATGTTATTTGGCGAGAACATATTAGTCCTACCATTGTGCTTGAATTTGCTTCGGGAGATGGTTCCGAGGAACGCGATCGCACTCCCTTATCTCGTTCTTCAGAAGGCGATCTCATCAAACCCGGTAAATTTTGGGTCTACGAACAAATCATGCGAATTGCCTATTACGGCATTTTTATCGTGACAACGGGAGAATTAGAAATGTATCAACTGGTTGGCGATCGCTACGAACCCATGACCCCTAACGAACGCGATCGTTATTCTATCATTCCCATGCAGGTTGAGTTAGGAGTTTGGGAAGGAATCTATCAAAACCAATCCCAGCAATGGTTGCGGTGGTGGGATGTAGAGGGAAATTTATTGCCAATCGGTCAAGAATTAGCACAACAAGAACGCTTAGAAAAAGAACGAGAACGTCTAGAAAAAGAACGAGAACGTTCGGAAAAAGAACGAGAACGTTCGGAAAAAGAACAAGAACGTTCGGAAAAAGAACAAGAACGGCAAAAACGCTTAAACCTAGTAGAAAAGCTGCGATCGCTTTCTCCAGAACAACTCGAAGCGTTAGGAATTAATGCCAATGATTTAGTCTAAATTTTAATCAATAACGCGAATTAATCCATGACTCACAGCTTCATAAATGCGATTGACTTCTCTTTGATGAGTATCACCTAAAACACCATCAAATAATAAAGACATGAGTAAATTTTGATCTTCGCGGGTAATCTTGCGGGAAGCGAGAATCTCTCCGATGACTCGATGGATTTGATCTTGGGAACTTAAAGTTTGAGTTGACATAAGATTAAAAACGCAAATGGACTCCCGACACTCTCTAAGATGCTTGAATTTCGGCAACTAGACAGCGATCTCGCCATGAGGTTGCTTGTGAATGCGATCGCCTCAATATCCGATCGCCGTCACCTCAAATGCAACATTTCATCAAGATTATGCGTTTTAACGCCGTTGCACCTTCTAGAATAAGGGTCTGAAAAAAACATTCTGGGAGCTTATGCGTTATGAGTTTGGGAATTATTGCTGCAATTGTTTACGGGATTATTGCGATCGGGGGGGGAATTATGGGTTATATTCGCGCCCAAAGCAAAATCTCTCTTATCTCCGGTTGTGGTAGCGGTCTTTTGTTACTCATTGCGGGATTGTTGTCTTTACAGGGACAAATTTGGGGTTTGACTGTCGCGATCGCCATTACCGCAATTCTAATTGTCACCTTTATCGTTCGTTTAGCTAAAACTCGTAAAATGATGCCTGCCAGTTTAATGATCGGTTTAGGAGTTCCCGCTTTGGCTTTAATGATTCTAGGATAAAATACAATCATCCGTAGGGGCGCAATGCTTGCGCCCTGTTTGTTTTAGCCCTATTTTCTTGTTCCTTATTTGCTGTTTTTATATTATATTTTATAGGTATGATTAGACCGAGAAAAAGTTTTGCCCAACATTGGTTGCGATCGGAAGTTGTCTTAGAAAAAATTGTCAAAGCAGCAGAAATAAAGGAAGGCGATCGCCTTTTGGAAATTGGACCCGGTACAGGTATTCTCACCCGTCGTCTTTTAGCGGAAACAAATGCTTTAGTTTCTGTGGAAGTCGATCGGGATTTGTGCAAGCATTTGGTTAAAAAATTGGGAGAGAAAGATAATTTTATGTTGCTACAAGGAGATATTTTAGAACTCGATCTCGATGCAACATTAGCCAACTTTCCCAAATTCCAAAATCCCAATAAAGTTGTTGCGAATATTCCTTATAATATCACAGGTCCGATCTTAAAACGACTTTTAGGAACGATTGTCCAACCCGTTAGACAATCTTACGATTCTATTGTTTTACTCGTACAAAAAGAAATCTGCGATCGCCTTTGTGCCAAACCCAATTCTAAAAATTTTGGGGCATTATCCGTGCGAGTCCAATATTTAGCGAACTGTGAATTAATCTGTGATGTCCCTGCAACAGCCTTTTATCCCCCTCCCAAGGTTAATTCAGCCGTTGTTCGCTTGCGACCCTCCTTAAGAGAAAAAAAGGTTCGCGATCCCCGTCATTTAGCCATGTTAGTTAAATTGGGATTTGCCAATAAACGGAAAATGTTACGCAATAATTTAAAAAGTCTGATGGAACCCGATCGCCTTTCTCTTCTACTGGAAGAATTAAACCTCGATCCTCAATCTCGAGGGGAAGATATTAGTGTCGAAAAATGGATTGAACTCAGCGATCGCATCACTTGAAATTATGTTTTTCCCACTAACCAAAAAGTTCTCATCTCTCCTTTTCCCTTAACCGGAATCAAACCCCGTTCCTCAAATTTATAGCGATCGCGCAAAATTTTGTAAGTATTTTCTGTAACTTGAATGTGTCCAGGTTGTCCATGAGATTCCATACGACTGGCAGTATTAACCGTATCTCCCCACAGATCGTAAATAAACTTCTTAGTACCAATAACTCCCGCTACCACCGACCCTGTATTGATGCCAACACGAATGGCAAATTTTTGTTGGGTTGTCTTATTAATGTTAACGATCGCAGCCTGCATTTCTAACGCCATATCTGCGATAATTTCTGCATGATCGACCCGAACTTCTGGCAATCCTCCTACCACCATATAAGCATCACCGATAGTTTTTATCTTCTCTAATTTATACTTTTCGGTCAAGCGATCGAATTCGGAAAAAATTCCATTTAATTGTTCTACCACTTCAATAGGCGATAAGTGTGCTGACATCTCCGTAAATCCGACCAAATCGGCAAACAATACCGTTACTGCATCAAAACTATCGGCAATTGTTTGCTCTTCTTTGAGGCGATCGGCAATGGATTTGGGCAGAATATTTAAGAGCAACCTTTCACTTTTTTCCTGTTGTTTTTTTAATGCTGCTTCAGCTTGTTTGCGCTTGACAAATTGACCTAATTGATTCCCCATTGCCGCCATCATTTGCAGTAAATTTTCATCAGGAGGCAACTTTTCTCGACCGAAAAAACTCATTACTCCTAACATTTCATTGCCGCTTTGAATAGGGAATGCAAACGCCGATCGCAGTCCCGATCGCGCTGCGGAAGAATTCAAACCAAAGTCTGTATCACCACTAAGATCGGCAATCCATTGAGGATATCCCCTCTCCCAAACTCGTCCCGCTAAACCAGTTCCTGCTTGTAAAACCACTATTCCTGTAATATTAATAAACTCAGTGACAATAGCCTCGGGGTTCGTCCATA
>NZ_JAYGHV010000354.1:0-3944 GCF_034932145.1 Spirulina sp. 06S082
TGATAACTTCTGCTGCTGCTATATCTCTATGGGTTTTGTATCCACACTTCGGGCAATTATGTTCTCGTTCGGAAAGCAATTTTTTTCCGGTGTGAAAATCACATTTTGGACAAATTTGCGAGGTGTAATTCTTGTCAACTGCCGCGACAAAAACATCCCGTTTCCAAGCTACCCATTTAAGAATGGTAACAAATTGACCAAAAGCAGCATCTAGGCAATGTTTAGACAACATCCCTTTTGCCCAAGATTTAAAGTTAATATCTTCAAAAAATATTGACTGTGCTTGGTCGCAAAGGTGATTTGCTAGTTTGAATTGCCAATCTTTACGAGTATCAGATATCTTTTGGTGCAGTCTCGCTATTTTTTGGTTTAATTTGTGTCGATTATTAGAGTCTTTCTTTTTGTTCCTTAATCTACGTTGCAGCAATTTCAGCTTGCGCTGTAGTTGGTTCAAGAAGCGAGGTCTTTCGACCAATTCTCCATCAGAAGTTGCCAGAAATTTGTCCAGTCCCAAGTCTATCCCAATGGCATGACCGTGAAATGGGACATCTGGAATATTAACATCTAACTGCAAAGACAGTAGAATAAAATATCCCGATGCTTTCTTGATAATTCTCGCTTGTTTAATTGCAAAACTATCGGGAATATCTCTCGATTTCCTGAACTTAATCCATCCCAATTGAGGCAGTTTAATCTGGTTTCCCTTTACGCAATCTTTCAGCATTTGAGGATATACAAAAGAACGCATCCTATGCTGATTCTTAAAACGAGGAAAACCGAGTTTTTTTGATTTCATATCTGTAAATGCTTTATCCAATCTTTTGAGCATCTGTTGCAAGACTTGAGCATTCACAGATTTTAACCACGGGTTTGTTTTCTTCGCCTCTGTTAATTGTTTGGCTTGGATGTTGTAATTTGGAAAAGGTTTATCCACCGGAATGATATATTCCTTGTCTAGAGAACAAGCATTAACAGAACACTTCCGAGAGTTAATCCAATCTTTTCGCTCTCTGAGGGCGTAATTCCAGACAGAACGACGGACTCTCAAGGTATTTTCAATCACCTCAATTTGCTTTTCGTTCGGGATTAATTTATACTCGTAAGTTAGTGTTAACATCTTGACCTCCTGAGACAAATTTTAGCAGTCTTTACGGAGAATGTCAATCTATGTGTAGGGACGTTAAATTTAACGTCCCTACTTTGGTCGGTTTTATTTGTTGGCAAAAAGACGAGCGACCCCGGCGAATCGAATTCGCCAAGGGAAAGCGCTCGTCATCTCACCGTTAACCCTTTGGGTCTAACAGGAGTCCTCTTTTTGCATTTTGTAGATAGGAGGAATTGAAGCGCGATCGCCTTACGAGATCAAAGAGATAAACCTTGAGGAATAAACTAACATGAAAAATGTAGCAATTATCGGTTGCGGTTATGTGGGAAGTGAAGTTGCACATCATTGGAAAAGGCAAGGTTTTACGGTGACAGTGACGACAACAAATTCCGATCGCATCTCTGAATTAGAAGCGATCGCCGATCGCGTTATTGTGGTGAAAGGAGACAATCAAAAAGAACTAAAAACTGTTCTACAAGGTCAAGAAGTGGTCTTATTGAGTATTGGTGCCAAAACACGCAAGGAAGATATCTATCGCAATACTTATTTAGCTACCGCGCAAACCTTAGTCGATCTGCTACCGGAATTTCCAACAGTTCAACAAATTATTTATACTGGGGTTTATTCCCTTTATGGCGATCGCGATGGCGATCGCGTCGATGAATCTTTTCCGGTTTCCCCTACTTCAATTCAGAGTCAGATTCTCTGGGAAACTGAAAATGTGTTACTCTCTGCTGCAAGGGAAACGCGCAAAATTTGCATTCTGCGCTTAGGAGGAATTTATGGACGCGATCGCGAAATTGCTAAGATTTTTAAGCGCATTGCGGGTCAAACTCTAGCAGGAAAAGGGGAAAATATTTCCAATTGGGTGCATTTAGAGGATATTGTTAAGGCCATTGATTTTGCACGAGAAAAGCAATTAGGAGGCATTTATAATTTAGTTTGTGACGAACAAATCTCTCGACGAGAACTCCTCGATCGCGTCTGTCAAATTCACAATTTACCGGCGATCGCCTGGGATGAGAAAGAGATACCTTATCCTTATAATGTTCGCGTTTCAACGGAAAAAATTAAAGAAGCTGGCTTTCAATTTCTCTATCCTCAGTTAGCGATCTAAAAATTATTAGGGAGTTTATGGGGTGAAATTGTCTTCCTCTTTAATTTCTGACTCTTCCTCTAAAACTGTACTTTCAACTAAAGAGGGAACAAACTCCGTATCGGCAACGATCGGTAATTGTTTATCATAGAGTTGCAGAGATTGCAAGCAATTATTAATATCTGTCACCGCATCATTATATTCAGCAATTTTTGCTTCAATCTCTTCCTGAGTGCGACGGTTGCTGGCTATTTTTTCTTCGGCTTCCTGTTCCAGAGTCTGTTCTAGATAAGAACGAGCGCGATCGTACTGTTGTAAAATATCATCGGCTTGCTGTTTTGCCATGGGTAAAATTTGGGTTTTTAGGGTTTGATTCACGGTTTGGCGGAAAGTCTGGCGAATTGTCTTTGATACCTTGGGTTCAAAATCTAACTTTAATAATTGACGAATAGCAGGTTCAGCCTCAATAATACTTTCTGCGTCATATCCTTGAGAAGTTTGCTGCAATGTTTGCCGAAATTGATAAATCGAAAATGTACCCTCATCGTAAAAGCGAGGACTTTCGCGAACATAGCGATCGCATTCCGTGCGTGCTTCGCTACTTAATGCCTCGCATAATACCTCTTGCAAGCGCTTAATTTTCACCTCAATACCTCCATCATTGCCCAACAAACGGTAGAGTTGGCGATAGTGTTCTGTCTTTTGTAAGCGTTCTAACAAGCGCTGACAGAAACTCATTGCCACCATTTTAACATTAGCAATTAAAACATCTTCTAGTTGATTAGAAAGATAATAAAGCGCCTCTACTAAAACAGCTAATAATGGTGCTGTTGCATTGCGCGGATGGCTTTTTGTTGCGCGTCCATAGGCTTCTTGAACTGAAAATGTTTGTAAGAGTTCATCCAAACGATTCACCATTTTTTCTTTCAGAATGCGAAAATCAGATTCAAATAAGCTATCTTCATTGATAACAATTTGATTGATTTCCTCTTCCATATACTCTTGAAACTCCTGTCCCACATCTTGTAATTGTTGGTTTAAACGCTCTAATTCTCGCGCTTTCATCGCATCAATTTCGCGAGGCTGGCTTTCTAATTCCTGACGATTGGCGATATAATACTTGCGTAACGTAATGCACAATGGCTGTAAATCGTCTGCAAGATTAGAGAATAATTCCGGTCGCTTTTCCTCCGTTAAATAGCGAGTAATGGCACTGCGAAACTCCTCAATTCCACTATCTTGAATTAAGCGTTCTATTAAAGGGTTTCCCCATTCGCTGAGAATGCGAACATAATTTTCATTGGGAGTCTCATAACCATGCACAGAAACGCGAAACTCACTCCCAGAAAGTTTGCCGGAATTGGCACAATAATTGTTAAACTCACTAACAAATTGAGGTGTATCTTCTTCCCCACCTATTCCTTTAACACTTTCGTCAAAAAGAGAATCTAAGCCAAAGCGATCGCTGCTATTGGTCTCTTTAACTTGACTGCCATAAAATCCCAGTAAGCCACTGGTTTTGTAAATGCGATTGGTGTCGCGAAACTGACTAGAAATCAAACTTTCTAAACGCTGACGTAATTGAGCATTGTACCATGTTTCATCGATGCGATTGAAAACATAAAAAACGCGATCGCGGATGCCGGAATTTGCTCGCATTTTCTCTAATAACTCCGTCTCTTCCGTGGTCATATCCCCCGCAGATGCGGGTTTTAATACTGTCACTACTGCCGATGTTTCTGG
>NZ_JAYGHV010000355.1:0-3909 GCF_034932145.1 Spirulina sp. 06S082
TGCATCCTTCTTAACTGGTGCATCAATCCCTGGCATATCCACCAAAACATTCCCATCTTCTAAAAGGGGATGATGGCAATAATATTGTAAGCGTTTCAGCACCGAACTATTGTTGCCGCGACGAGCATAACCCGCCGCTTCTGCTAAATTGGAAAAGTTAAACTGTTCCATAGAATAAGTCGCATTGCGTATCGTTTGAATGCGATCGCGATTGCTAATATATCCTTCTAAAAGGAGAGAGAGTGCTTTTGCTTGTTTCGCACGTTCTGACTTGCTTTCTCCTCCTTCAGCCGCGATAATTGCTTCGCACCCTTGTTGCAGAAGATCGAGAATTTCTCCTTGATTAATGTTCCCTGATGCGTTTAAATTTAACTTATGACAAAGCATCTGAACTTGTTCGCGAATTTCTGCCTCGCTTAAAAAAGTTAAAACCACCCGTTCGCGATCGGGTTCTGCATATTCAATCGAACATTCTGTCCCCGTAGCATGACCTTCCGCACTGTATAATAATTCTCGTTCTAATAGAGCATTAATGAGCATCGATTTCCCCGCACTAAATGCCCCAGCAAAAACAATTTCAAACTTTGGCGCGATCGCTTTCTTTAAAGAAGATTCTACAGCCGTTGATGTTTGCTGGGTTCGGAGAGAGGGTTCTTGTTGCAATAGTTGCAATAAGATCGTAACTCGTTCCTGAAGATTGGCGCATTGAGGGTTATTTGAATTCATCTTGTTTTTACCGAAAGAATGTGATAGTGACTTGCTGGATATAGTCTAACTTCACTGAATATTATATCAACATGAGTGAGTGATGCGATCGCTATTTTTGGCAAAGAAAAATAATGACGAATCGATGTCATAATGAGATGATGGCAATTTCCCTGTTTTCCCCCAACTTATGAGTATCCTGACCCTGCAAGCGATTAAAAAAGATTTTGGTATTAAAGAAATCCTGCGGGAAGCAAGTTTTAGCGTTGAAGATGGCGATAAAGTCGGTTTAATTGGGGTCAATGGTTCGGGAAAATCTACCCTTTTGAAAATGATTGCGGGGCTAGAATCTATTGATGGAGGGAAACGCTTGACGCGATCGGGGGCGAGAATTGTCTATCTACCCCAACAGCCAGAAGTAGACGAAAATTGTACCGTCCTCGAACAGGTTTTCGCCGATAGTAGCGAACAAATGAACTTAGTGCGCGAATATGAAGCATTATCCCTGAAAATAGCCAAAGTAGAAGGAAAAGAACGCGATCGCCTCATCTCCCGTTTAGCGGCGATCGGGGAAAAAATGGAGGCAACGGGAGCATGGGAACTGGAAACCAATGCTAAAATTGTCCTGAGTAAGTTAGGAATTACTGACATTGAAGAGCGAGTGGGCAATCTTTCTGGCGGTTATCGCAAGCGCATCGCCCTCGCTACAGCCTTGCTCTCAGACCCCGATTTACTGCTCATGGACGAGCCAACCAACCACCTTGATGCTGAATCGGTAGAATGGTTGCAAAACTACTTACAGGGCTTTCGCGGGGCATTACTGCTGATTACTCACGATCGCTATTTCCTCGATCGCGTCACCAACCGTATTTTAGAGATCGATCGCGGGGATCTCTACGGTTACGCAGGGAATTATTCCTACTACCTCGAGAAAAAAGCCCTCGCAGAAGAAGCCGAGGCCAGCAGTCAACGGAAACATCGAGGGGTATTGCGGCGAGAATTGGAATGGCTCAAACGCGGTCCAAAAGCACGCAGTACCAAGCAAAAAGCGCGGATCGATCGCGTCCATGAAATGCAGGATAAAACCTTTAAAACTGCCCGAGGCAAGGTCGATATCGATACTCCTGGACGACGCATCGGTAAAAAGGTCATCAAACTGGAAAATGTGAGCAAATCCTATAGCGATCGCCTTCTCATCAAAGATTTCTCCTACGAGTTTAGCCCAGAAGATCGCATCGGGATCATTGGCGGTAACGGTGCAGGAAAATCAACTTTAATGAATATTATTACCGGAAAAATTCCCCCCGATACGGGAACGGTAGAGATCGGCAGTACCATTCATATTGGTTACTTCGACCAACATTCCGACGCGCTTTGGTCTGCCTTAGAGGAAAATCAGCGCGTTATTGATTACATTAAAGAGATTGGGTCTTACGTGCAAACCGCCGACGGCACGCAAATCAGCGCCTCACAAATGCTAGAGCGCTTTCTCTTTCCTCCTAATCAACAGTATGCCCCCATTAACAAACTTTCGGGAGGAGAAAAACGGCGTTTATTCTTACTGCGAGTATTGATGGATGCGCCAAATGTTTTGATTCTCGATGAACCCACCAACGACCTTGACGTGCAAACATTAGGGGTGTTAGAAGAGTATTTAGAAGAATTTAATGGTTGCGCGATCGCCGTCTCCCACGATCGCTATTTCCTCGATCGCGTCGTTGATTTTATCTTTGCGATCGAACCAGGGGGCAAATTGCGCCAATATCCGGGTAATTATTCCCTCTATTTGGACTATAAACAAGCCGAAGAAATGGAAGCGAAAGAGGAAAAAGCCCCGACGGTAAAGAAGGAAAAAGAAACATCATCAAAGCAAGCCAAAATTCAAAGTCGTCCCCGTCGTCTCTCTAACTATCAACGGAAAGAACTCGAACAATTAGAGCAAAAAGTTCCTCAACTTGAAGCAGAAAAGAGCGAGTTAGAACAGACAATTTATCACAATCCTCCCGAAGGTTACACAAAATTACAAGAACTCACCGATCGCCTGGCAAAACTGAATGGAGAAATCGAACAAGCAACAGAAAGATGGTTAGAATTAGCCGAATTAGATGTGTAAATCGATGTTTTTACAATCAGGCGATCGCCACCATCAAAGGGGGTTATTGTTTTTATCAACCTGAACGATCGTTGGATGATGTAGAAGTGCTTCTTCTGAGGTCATTTGGGCATAAGCTATGATAATGACTTCATCACCGATTATATTCAAACGTGCAGCCGGACCATTCAAACAAACAATGCGGCTACCCCATTCACCCGGAATAACATAAGTTTCTAGACGCGAACCATTATTAACATTAACAACTTGTACTTTTTCATAAGGCAAAATACTCGCAACTTTCAGTAGTTCTTCATCAATAGTAATCGAACCTTCATAGTATAGATTAGCATCAGTAACCTTGACTCGATGCAATTTACTTTTGAACATTGTAATTAACATTCTTGTCTATCCTCCTGCTTTGGCGATCGCATTGTCTCAAATTTGGTAAAAAGTTACAAATATTTAAAGAGTTGCGTAGTGGGAGCGTCTCGCTCCCTAGCTTCCTAAATTATGAGAGGAGATGTTGTCAATTTGCAACTTTGAGATGCACCCTGGGAAATTGGTTGGACTCGCGATCCATTTGACCGTTTTATATAGCGCGATCGCCTAAAATCCTGTAAGGACATTGCATGAAACGTCCCTACAGAAAGGATGGGAATACATCCTCAACAGATTTTTTCTCGAATTCAAAGCGATCGCGTTTCTTTGAGTTTAGGTCAAAAAAAACGATCGCGTTTCCTTGCTGGGTGCGCGATGCGTTTCCATTAATTCGACTTCAAAGAAGCCATTGAAAGTTTCTAAAAATCAAGGAAGAAGCCGCCAAACGTGCGAGTTTCCATTAATTCGACTTCAAAGAAGCCATTGAAAGTCGACAAAGCGTGCAGCTACCATGAGAAAAATAAAATCGTTTCCATTAATTCGACTTCAAAGAAGCCATTGAAAGCCTCAGCACTGGATGATTAGCCACTCGGAGGTTTCGTTTCCATTAATTCGACTTCAAAGAAGCCATTGAAAGTTAGTGACGCAAATCTCAGTAACGTAATTCGCTAGTTTCCATTAATTCGACTTCAAAGAAGCCATTGAAAGATAAAGGTCGCCCGGCTTAAGTA
>NZ_JAYGHV010000356.1:0-3898 GCF_034932145.1 Spirulina sp. 06S082
TCCGACAATGAAGACCCATGCGACTCCTAAACATTACTCGGAGACCTGCAAGGAATAGGCGATAATGAATTATCTTTGCTTTCTCCTGCATTACAAGCCATGTCGGAAAACTGGAGAAAAAGACTTTATGACGCATCCATTCAATGCAGCGATCGCCTTATCTCCGAAGCGATCGCCGAAATCCCCGAGGAGCATTCTCATTTAGCGATCGTACTGACTAATCTTGTTGAAGAATTTCGTTTCGATCTTGTCATGGAACTGGCAACACAATCCACCGAACAATGAACAATTATTAATCTTATTTAATTATCGTGGAGATCCCAACTAGCCCCCCCATTGCCGATATTCTCATCGTGGATGATACTCCCGAAAATCTCCGCCTACTTTCCGTTATGCTGGCTCAGGAAGGCTATAAGGTTCGCCAAGCTATTAATGGTACGATTGCGCTTAACGCAGTGCGTCGTCTTGCTCCAGACTTGATTTTACTCGATATTATGATGCCAGAATTGGACGGTTATGAAGTTTGTCAAGCCTTAAAAGCCGATCCAAAAACTGAAGAAATTCCGATTATTTTCTTAAGCGCTCTCGATGATATTTTCGATAAAGTTAAAGCCTTTTCTGTGGGGGGCATTGATTTTATTAATAAGCCTTTCCAAATTCAAGAAGTTTTGATTCGAGTCAAAAGTCAACTGGATCTCAAAATTGCCAAGCAAAACATTTTACGACTGAATGCGGAATTAGAACAACGAGTGCAAAAGCGCACTCGAGAGTTAGAGATGGCTAATGCTCAACTCAAAAAGATGGCGATGCAAGATGCCTTAACTGCATTGCCCAACCGAGTTTTTTTTATGGAGCAACTTAACGATTTGTTGCAAGCACTACATACCGGTGCAGGCCAGGGATTTGCATTATTATTTCTTGATTGCGATCGCTTTAAAGTAGTGAATGATTCCCTCGGTCATCCGACGGGAGATGAACTGCTGATTTGTCTCGCTCGTCACCTAGAAGATTTCCTCAAACCTAGGGATACTTTGGCTCGACTCGGGGGTGATGAATTCGCCATTCTCGTCACAGAAATTCAAGATATTGACGATGCCGTAGACATGGCTAAGGCTATCTTAGATTCTTTTACCCAACCTTTTAAAATACAGGGACGAGAGATTTTTCTGAGTGCTAGTATTGGCATTGCGGAGGCAACAGAGGATTATACTCAGCCTGAATATTTGTTGCGAGATGCCGACAGTGCTATGTATCGTGCCAAAGCATTAGGAAAATCCTGCCATTACATCTTTCACCCCTCTTTGCACGCAGAAGCAGTATCTTTTCTGCAAGTTGAAACCGATCTCCGTCGGGCGATCGCGGGGGGGGAGTTTGTTGTTTATTATCAACCTATTGTTAATCTCGCATCCGGTACAATATCGGGATTTGAGGCACTTTTGCGCTGGCAGCATCCCCAGCGCGGTTTACTTTCTCCTCTACATTTTATTCCTATTGCTGAAGAAACTGGGTTGATTGCAGCAATTGGTTCTTATGCTTTACATCAAGCCTGCCAGCAGCTTCGAGAGTGGCAAGAGCGAGATTTGGCTGCTCGGGATCTATCAATGAATGTCAATCTTTCTGTTCGACAATTCGCCAATCAAGATTTAATTGAACAGATCGATTGCATTTTAGGAGAAACCCATCTCAATGCTACTTGTCTAAAATTAGAGATTACCGAAAGTGTTATTATGGACAACCAAACGGCTCTCACTTTACTGCGAAGCCTGCGCGATCGCAATATCCAAATTTGTTTGGATGACTTCGGCACGGGATATTCTTCTTTAAGTTATCTTCATCGCTTTCCCATTAATGCCCTCAAAATTGATAAATCGTTTATTAATAGGTGGAGCGATTCCCACCCCTCTCTCGGACTCGTTCCTGTTATTATTAATATTGCTCGAACAATGAAACTCGATACAGTGGCAGAAGGCATTGAAACCCGAGAACAATTCGAGGGACTGAAAAATCTCGATTGCAACTTTGGACAAGGTTATTTCTTTGCTCGTCCTCTTAACGCAATGCAAGCGACAGAGTTACTTAAATCGTCTCCTCGATGGGATTAATATTTTTTATGCTCATCGATTTTTTATAATTTATAAGTAATTTTATGACCGATTCCGACCAAGCTGATATTTTAATTGTCGATGATACTCCCGACAATATTCGCTTGCTTTCTACTATGTTATCCAAACGTGGATATCGCGTGCGTCCAGCGATTAATGGCAAAATGGCAATTCTGGCCGCTAAAGCATTAGAACCGGATCTCATTCTTTTGGATATTAATATGCCGGAAATGAATGGTTATGAAGTTTGCCAACACCTGAAAGCTAATGAAAAAACAAAAGCGATTCCTGTTATTTTTTTAAGTGCATTGGATCATGTTGAAGATAAGGTTAAAGCCTTTGAGGTGGGCGGAATTGATTATATTACCAAACCTTTTCAGTTTGCGGAAGTCCTCGTTCGCATTGAAAATCAATTAACTATTCGTAAATTGCAAAAAACGCTACAAAAGCAAAATAATCGCTTAAAACAAGTGATGACGCAATTGGTCCAAAATGAAAAGATGGCGGGTTTAGGTCAATTGGTTGCGGGAATTGCCCATGAAATCAATAATCCCATTAGTTTTATTTATGGTAATCTCAAACCTGCGAGCGAATATATTCAAGATATCTGCGATCTGCTCGAACTCTATCAACAGGAATATCCTCAGCCGAAGGAGAATATTCAAGAGACTATTGAAGAGATAGATTTGGATTTTATTAAAGCCGATCTCCAAAATTCGATCGCCTCAATGCAAACCGGAGCAGAGCGAATTCGCACAATTATTCTCAATTTACGGAATTTTGCTCGTCTTGATGAGGCACAAGTTAAACTTGCCGATCTCCATGAAGGTCTGGATAGTACCCTCTCGATTTTACAACATCGTTTAAAATCTCGCGGCGATCGCCAGGAAATTTTTGTTAAACAAAATTATGGGAATATTCCTAAAGTGACTTGTTATCCAGGACAGTTAAATCAAGTCTTTTTTCATCTTTTAAATAATGCCATTGATGCCTTTGACGAGTGGGAAAGTGAAAACCCACAAATTACAATTTCGACGGATATTATTGATGGCGATCGCGTCGGAGTGAGCATTACCGACAATGGCAAGGGCATTGCCAAAGACCTCCAAACTCGACTTTTCGATCCTTTTTTCACCACCAAATCTGTAGGCAAGGGGGTGGGTTTAGGATTAGCCATTAGCTATCAAATTATTGTCGAGCAACACAGCGGCCAGATTGTTTGCGAGTCATCCCCGGAAACAGGCACAAAATTCTCCCTTGAAATTCCCCTTGCTTCGGCGTTAGCAGCCGAATATCGGTAAAGATTCAAAATTCAAGTAGAGAGGTTGAACTATTCAATAGCCTCTAATTCTACCTCTTTTCCTTGTCAAGTCAAAGTCATTATGATTATGATATAGAGGGAAAAACATTTTATAAGGAGACGCGATCGTGACAGCAGTACAAGCCGTTCAACCCCAAACCGAGTTCTACCCCACAAGGATCGACTTAGCCAGCGATATTCGGACTCAAGTGGTGATTATCCTCAGTCAAACCCTTGCCAGCAGTTTAGACTTAAAAACCCAAACTAAGCAGGCACATTGGAATGTTAAGGGGATGGATTTTATTCAACTTCACGAGCTTTTTGACGAAATGGCAGGGGAGTTAGAAGAATTTGTTGATATGGTAGCAGAACGCATTACCGCCCTCGGCGCGATCGCCAAAGGAACAGCGCGTGTTGCTGCCAAAGCATCGATTTTGCCAGAATATCCTCTTGATGCCGTTAGCGGTAAAGAACATCTCATTGCTCTTGCCGATCG
>NZ_JAYGHV010000357.1:0-3704 GCF_034932145.1 Spirulina sp. 06S082
GGGGGAGGTGGGGGGAGAGGGGGAGAGGCCACTATTTCTTGTTGCTTTAAAAGAATATCTCGCACGGCACCACCTACAAGATAAAGATGCCATCCTCGTTGCTCTGCTTCCTTGACAGCCAAGGCCAATAGAGCGACAATTTTTGGGGATAAAAGAGAATAAAAATCAGGGCATTGATAATTGATAATTGAGAGTTGATAATTGTTCGCAGATTGTCGTAAAACGTCTATGCGCGTTACGATTCCGACTAAGCGATCGCCTTCAATAACGGGTAAGCGTCCCACATCGTAAGTTACCATTAATGCCTCAATTTCCGGGAGAGGTGTTTTGGGGACGATTGTTTTTAGATTGCGACTCATATATCCTTTAACGGGGGCATGAGCAAAGCCGTGATGTAGGGCAATATCTATGTCCCGACGAGAAATAATTCCCACCAAGCGATCGCCTTCATCAACAACGCATAACCCCGAATGACCATAACGCAATAAGATGCGTTGTGCTTCATCAATCGTGACCCCAGGACGAATAGTGCGGACGGGAGAAGACATTAACTCTCGGGCTGTCAGGGGTTCGGGAATTTGCGCGATCGCCCCCTCAACCAACTCATTTAAGGCGATCTCCCCATCTCTATCCTTTAAACTTACTGAGGCTGCTTGGGGATGTCCTCCTCCCTGAAACGGGGCGAATAAACGCCCTAAATTGGTGCGAGGAATGCGCGATCGCCCGATAACTGTCACCCTTTTTCCTTCCTCATTACGGCGAAAATACTGCGCCCCCACCAACAAAAGATCCGCCTCGGTTAAATCGATTAAACGTTCCGTTAAACTGGATAAACCGGGAATGAAGCGATCTGTTTTTAATAGTACCCACGCGACGCAATAACCGAAAACCTGTCGCTTTTCCAGTCTTTCAATGGCCTCCGAGAGTAACTTTTGCAGATCGCGAGATAATCCAGGTTCGAGATACTCTCGCAAGGCTTGACCCATAACCCCCTGTTTCATTAACCATGCGAGGGCTAGGGCATCCCTAGGGGTCGTTTGTTCGCTGGTGAGGGAGGCCGTATCCACATGAATCGCCAAAGCCATTACCGTCGCTTCTGGGGGCGTTAAGGCGATATCTGCCTGTTGTAACCGTTCCACAATTAAAGTAGTCGTCGCCCCCACTGCTTCAATTTGCCTGTAAGTTGCCGGAATATCACTTAAGGTATTGAGATGATGATCGTAAACCTCAACTGCTTTGAGATGAGGCAGATCGAGCCATTCCGCCGCCAAACCCAGGCGATCGCGTTTTTGGGTATCAACGACACAAACCACCCGAACTTGTTGGAGATTGACGCTACGGCGTTCGATAGTCGCAAATTCATCCCGATATAAAGCCAAAAAATCCTTGACTCCAGGATGCGCCCCTCCCGTTAAAACCAACTTTGCACCCGGTTTCAACCGTGTCAGCCCTACTGCTGCTCCTAAAGCATCAAAATCCGCCGTCTGGTGACACAAAATAACATCCATTCACTATAGCTAAAACACGGGACAAAACTGGCGCAAACACAATTCTATTTCGCCATGATCGGGAATCCATGCGACCCAGCGATCGCTGTCCACTTTACATAACAATAATGCCTCCTCGTGGGCGTATTGGGAAGGTAAATCAAACAAAGAAACCCAATCACCGCTTTCTAAGACCCCAAAACCGTCTTGGGGAATATATTGACACGCATCCCATTCTATTTGCGAGGGACTCGTCTTTCGAGAGAGTTGTGCGATCGCCATCAAACCTGCTCCTAATATTATCAATCGCTGACAATCTCCATTATGGAACGATGGAACAGATTACTGTATATTTTGATACAAAACTTTTCGATCTGCCTATTCCGCGATCGCGCCCCATAGCGAATCAGGCGATCGATCCCCACAATAAGGCGATCGCCATAAAACTTACTCTACATACCATGAAGAATCCCAAGAGACTCGGTACAATCAAAAAATAGCCATCTTTGAAAAAAATGATTACTCAATCTTTTCAAATTTACTGATGAGCTTCAAACTCGTCTCGAAATTCTCATCGATCGCAAGAAAAATACCGACCTTACGCCAGAGGAAACGGCTGAACTTGCCGGCATTACCGAACTCGATCGCATTTTCACTCTCATCAATGCTCGTATTATTGCTGACTCATGACCATCAGCCGCATTCTTCGCTAACATATCCGACAGAGAGAAGGCGACCTCGTAGCGTGGCTTTAGCCGTATCGCCTTATTGCAATGGGTTTGGACTCCGAGAACCTCTCCTAGAACATAAAGTTTAGGCTAAATCGGCATATAATTTAGATGCGGATTCAATCTCAAAACAATGCTAAATCTAACTCAAGATATTCGTTCTCTGACCGAATTTAAGCGAAACACGACTGAATTGGTTGAAAACCTCAAACGCACCAAACATCCTCTTGTGCTAACGGTTAATGGCAAGACTGAACTTGTTGTTCAAGATGTTCAATCCTATCAGGAACTTCTCGATGCTGCTGAATTGCTCAAAACTCTGAGAGGAATTAAACGCGGTCTTCAACAAATGAAAGAAGGTCAAGGTAAGGCAGCAGAAGACCTCTTTGCGGAAATGTTCGACCAATTGGATAATGCTTCATGAGCGATCGGTATAAGATTGTCATTCAACCAGAAGCAGAACAAGGGATTAAAGATGCTTATTTCTGGTTTAGCAATTATTCCCCACGTCAAGCACGCAGTTGGTTAGAGGGTTTATATAAATCCATTTTATCTCTGGAGAAAATGCCCCTTCGCTGTTCTCTTGTTTTTGAGAATGACTTCTTTGAAGAAGAGATTAGACAACTTATTTACGGAAAAGGGAAGAGTGCTTATCGAATCCTGTTTACGGTGATGGAGAATACAGTACACATTCTTTTTATTAGGCACTCAGCCCAACAACCTCTATCACCTGAAGATGAAGAAAGGGAGAACTCTTAACCTCTTGTCCTATCGATCGCGCGCCCCATAGCGAATCAAGCGATCGATCCCCAATAAGCGATTTTGCCAGGCCCGAACTTGATAAGGTTGTTCTCGTGCCTGCTGTCCCATCCAAGTCCCAAATTGTTGCTGAAACGTTGTGAGGACGCTATTTGCCCGTCGCAGATTTTCCGGCGATCGCTCCTTAGCCAGGGTCATAAGAGCAATTTCCACCGCTTTCGACTGCTTACCCCATTCTTGCATGGCACCCTTGTCCATTTGCAACTGACCGCTTACGAGGGCAAGACTCCATTCTCGTTGGAGAATCTCAAAGCGTCTCTGTGCCGTTTGCAAAGGTTGGCGATGGGCGATCGGTTCGTCAGAGTTGGCATTACTCCGTCCTTGGGTATTGCGAAGAATTGTTTGTAAATTAATACTTAAATTTTCCGCCGCAAATAAAGAATAACCCCCCGTTGGAGAATCCCGCAAATGCTGCATCTGATCGATCGCCACCATAGTTGGTAAACTTAACAGACGAATTCCAGGTAAAAATAACGTCGATCCCTGTACATTTTCATCGAGGATAGGTTGCGTTAACTGTTGCAATTCATCCGTTGCATCTGCATAGGTCATGGGGGTAATTGCATCTAGATAATCCCGTCGCACCCACTCCTCCCAATGTTGTTGAATGCGTCCCAATCGCGCCCGAGTGGGGATGGGAAAAACCGCCGCCGACAAAACAATATCGGGA
>NZ_JAYGHV010000358.1:0-3688 GCF_034932145.1 Spirulina sp. 06S082
AAGGCGATCGCGAAGAACTAAATTTAGTGGTTTTGCGATCGGGTATGCAAGGAGAAGCCGTCAAACGCTTACAAGAACGTCTTCGGATTTTAGGACTCTTTTCTGGCGAGATCGATGGAATTTTTGGCGCACAAACGTTGGAAGCTGTCAAAACATTTCAAGAGAGAAATAATATGACTGTAGATGGAATTGTTGGCAGAAAAACTTGGGAAATTTTGCTGCGTTGACGGTCTGGAAAAGAAGCGACAGTAGAGACAAGACACGCTTTGTCTCTACTGGATTTAGGAATACAACTTAATGCTTTAATACCAAACGGTAGCGAGGTTTCCCATTCCGGAGTTTTTCGATCGCCGCGTTGACTTCCTCAAAAGGGAAGGTTTCGGTAATGGGTTCAATGTTGTGACGGGTGCTAAATTCGAGCATTTTTTGAGTGGTGGCTGGACTGCCGAGGGGACTGGCAGAAATCGATTTTTGACCGAGAATGAGAGGAAAAACAGGGCTGGAAATGGGGTTGGGGGCAACTCCCACCAGATGCAAGCGTCCTTTGGGTCGCAAGGCAGCAATATAGGCCCCCCAGTCGAGATCGGCGCTGACGGTGGAAAGAATGAAATCGAGGGAATTTTCTACGGCTGCCAAGGCTTCGGGATCGCGAGAATTAACAAAGTGGTTTGCTCCCAATTCTTTCGCTTCGGCTTCTTTATCGGGACTGCTTGAAAAAGCCGTGACATCACACCCCCAAGCACTTAAAAAGTTTAAAGCCATATGTCCAAGTCCCCCAATACCAATCACTCCGACGCGATCGGTGGGTTGGATATCCAATTGCACGATGGGGTTAAAAACAGTAATTCCCCCGCAAAATAAGGGGCCGAGTTTGGCGGGATCGAGTCCTTCCGGTAAAGGAATCACCCATTCTTGATGGGCGCGGACTTTATCAGCAAAGCCGCCATGTCGTCCCACGATGGTACTTTCGTTACTCAAGCAAAGATTGTGATTTCCGGACATACACCATTCACAACTGGTACAAGAGCGAGAAAACCAACCCAGTCCGACGCGCTGCCCGACTTTTAAATTTTGCACCCCTTCCCCAACTGCGGCGATCGTGCCGACGACTTCGTGACCGGGGACAAAAGGATATTGAGTCATGCCCCATTCGTTATCCAACATACTCAGATCGCTGTGGCAGATGCCGCAAAATTCTACTGCAATTTCGACTTCTTCGCGATCGAGGACACCGGGATCGTACTCGAAGGGTTCCAATTGACCTTTTGCTTCGCGGGCGGCATAGGCTCGAATCATACTTCTATCTCCCAAGGATAAATTGCTATTGCTCTCATTTTGACATCAAGAGAGAATAAATAGTTGTTTATAGAAATTGCTGTGTTTTCTTTTTTCCCTTATACCAGCGATACCATTCCCCCGAACTGCGAACTGAAAACCATAACAAAAACATGGCAATTAAACCACCTTGTTCGGGGGCATTAAAGGCAAATAATACTAAAAAAATACATAACGCATCTTCAAGGAAAATGATCCAAATTGGTAAACCCTGTAAGCGAAAAAACCAACCCACCTGCACAAATTTAAGAACAAACGCGAAAAGCCCCCCCACCATTGCCACAATCCACAAGGGTTGAAACTCAGCCGAACTAATTTTTGTGGCGGCGATCGCCATCATTCCCCCCACAAAGGGACTCAATATCAATTGTAGAAGTTGATTAACTCGTTGTCCCAAAAGTTTTTTAGAACCAAAGAGTTCAAAAAGCGACCAACTGGTAAGAATTCCTAATAAAACTTGAGGATGAATCTTAGACAACAATGGGACATTATGCCAAAGAAGATCGCTTTGAAACAAACCGATCGCCAACAAGGGAAGTGCAATTCTCATTCCGGCGGCGGCGGCGGCGGAAAGTGCGGCTAAGATTCCAACAAACACGATGGTCATACCTACAAATGTAATGAAAAGACCCGCACCCTATCTGAACTATTTTAGGCGGTTTTGTTCCTGCGATCGGGTCGTTCCTCTTTCCATATTGCCCTTTTTTGCGGAAAATAGAAGCTAAGACCGAACAATATTTTGATTTTGTACGGACAGGAATGTTAAAAGATATTTCCAAATGTTATTTTTTGTTAAAAAGTAATATTTTATACTGTTTTTTTGTGTTTAAATGGTAGCAAGAACAAATCCATTGAGGTCGAATATGACGATCGCCACCCCAACAAACCAATTATCGCTTTCCTTGTTGGCCGATGCCAGCAGCCGCCTCGAAGAAGCGTTAAAGTATGTGTCTATCTCTGAGGATGCCTTGGGTCGCTTAAAGTATCCCAAAGCCAGTTTAAGTGTTTCTATTCCCGTGCGAATGGATAATGGGTCTTTGCGGATATTTCAAGGCTACCGAGTCCGCTACGATGACACGCGAGGACCGGGGAAAGGGGGAGTTCGCTACCATCCCCACGTCACTTTAGATGAAGTACAATCCCTCGCTTTTTGGATGACGTTTAAATCAGCCGTAATGAATCTGCCTTTTGGCGGTGCAAAGGGAGGAATTGCGTTAAATCCCAAAGAATTATCGCGTCAAGAATTAGAACGCTTGAGTCGAGGATACATTGATGCGATCGCCGATTTCATCGGTCCGGATGTGGATATTCTCGCACCGGATATGTACACCAATGCGATGATTATGGGTTGGATGATGGATCAATATTCTATTATCAAGCGCAAGGTCAGTCCGGCGGTGGTAACGGGTAAACCTATTATGATGGGGGGATCCCAGGGTCGAAATACGGCGACGGCAACGGGAGCATTTTACGTTATCAGTACACTTTTACCTCACTTCGATCTCATTCCCGAACAGACAACGGTGGCTATTCAAGGATTTGGGAAGGTGGGGGCTGCTTTAGCTGAATTATTGGCACAAGCAGGTTATAAAGTCGTCGCTGTCAGTGATTCTCAAGGGGGAATCTACTGCGATCGCGGTTTGGATATTCCCAGCAT
The DNA here is from genome assembly GCF_034932145.1 of Spirulina sp. 06S082. Classification (NCBI taxonomy): domain Bacteria; kingdom Bacillati; phylum Cyanobacteriota; class Cyanophyceae; order Spirulinales; family Spirulinaceae; genus Spirulina; species Spirulina sp. 06S082. The sequence continues at coordinate 2,993 of NZ_JAYGHV010000358.1, forward strand.
TCGCCAATATAAGAACGAAAGTCGCAGCATTAAAGCGGTTTATTGTGAGGATACTGTTTGCAGTATTGTCGAACATGAAGTGCTGACTAACGAGGAATTACTGGCTTTAGATGTGGATGTATTAATTCCTGCGGCTTTAGAGAATCAAATCACAGAAGCCAATGCCCATGATATCTCTGCAAAGTATATTTTTGAAGTGGCAAATGGTCCTATTACCTCTGCTGCCGATCGCATTTTAGAAAGTAAAGGAATTTATGTATTTCCTGATATTCTCGTGAATGCAGGAGGCGTTACCGTGAGTTACTTTGAATGGGTGCAAAATCGTAGCGGAATGTATTGGACTTTAGAGGAAGTTCACCAACACCTCAAACCGAAAATGGTAGAAGAGGCAAAAGCAATCTGGAAACTGTCCCAAGAGTACGATACATCAATGCGAACTGCCGCTTATATTCACGCCCTCAACCGTCTGGGAGAGGCATTAGATGCCAAAGGGACGCGGGATTATTATACTAATGGTAAAAATTAAAAGTATAGCCCGATCCGCCAGGGATTGAAAATCCCTTCTTATCTCAAATCCGGTTAATGGGTATAACAAGCGGGCAAGATGCCCGCACTACTGTAATTATTGAATATTATCGTAGTGGGAGCGTCTCGCTCCCTAGATTTTTAATGATAGTATTCATGCGGATTTGATAT
>NZ_JAYGHV010000359.1:0-3636 GCF_034932145.1 Spirulina sp. 06S082
AAAACGGTGGCATATTCAACCCGCAGCCAAAGATAAAACGCGCATTTGTCTGATGGCGATCGACGTGCAGAATACCTTTTGTATCCCTAACTTTGAACTGTTTGTGGGAGGGCGATCGGGAACTGGCGCGATCGATGATAATCAGCGTTTATGCGAGTTTATCTATCATAATTTAGGGACAATTACGGAAATTGCACCGACGATGGATACCCATACTGCTATGCAAATTTTCCATCCTTTTTTCTGGATCAATGATGCGGGAGAACATCCGACTCCTGCGGCGACAATGATTACATTAGGGGATGTTCAAAAAGGAGTTTGGAAGGTTAATCCTGCTGTTGCTTATAGCCTCGTCAATGGTAATTATTTGGCATTGCAAAAGCACGCTTTTCATTATGTCAAAAAATTGGACGATGAGGGTAAATATCCTCTAACGATTTGGCCGTACCATTCTGTATTAGGTGGCATTGGTCACGCCCTAGTTTCGGCAGTCGAAGAAGCTCTATTTTTCCACAATCTCGCACGGAATAGTCAGACCCGGTTTGAAATTAAAGGCGGCAATCCTTTAACTGAAAATTATTCGGTGTTACGTCCAGAGGTTTTAGAAAGTGCTGATGGTCGTCCTATTGCTCAGAAAAATACTCGCTTTATTCAGAAATTGTTGGATTTTGATGCAGTGATTATCGCCGGACAAGCGAAGAGTCATTGTGTTGCTTGGACGATTGACGATCTACTCACAGAAATTCAAGCTAAAGACCCAGATTTAGCTAAGAAAGTTTACTTATTAGAAGACTGTACTTCTCCCGTTGTTATCCCCGGTGTCATTGATTTTACAGACCAAGCAAATGCAGCATTCGATCGCTTTGCTAAAGCTGGAATGCACTTGGTTAAATCCACTGATGCACTGGAAACTTGGCCGGGTTTGAGTTTATAAAATTGCCAAAATGTACTATACTGTAAAAAAGTTGGAGATTTTCCCATGATCCAAGCACTTCCCAAACTTCTCAGCTTTGAAGAATTTCTGGATTGGTATCCAGAGAATGGAATTTACGAACTACATGAGGGAGTCATAGTTGAATTGCAACCCAGAGGAAGCCACGAGAAAATTGCCGGATTCATTGCCGCACAATGTATTCTAGAAATTTACCGCCTGAAATTGCCTTTCTTCATTCCGGGTGGATGTATTGTCAGACCTCCTGATGCCGATACAGGTTATAAGCCAGATATAATCATTTTAGATGATACGGTTTTGCAGAAAGAAACACTCTGGGAAAAGCGATCGACGGTTTCTAATGGTAAAACAGTTAAATTATTGATTGAGGTTGCTAGTACTAATTGGCGAGATGACTATCTCATAAAACTTAAAGACTATGAAGAGATGGGCATTCAAGAATATTGGATTGTAGATTATTTGGGATTAGCGGCAACTCGATATATCGGTTCTCCCAAAATGCCCATAATCTCGATTTATTCGTTAGTCGATGGAGAATATCAAGTCACTCAGTTTCGAGGGGAAGAAGAAATAATTTCTCCAACTTTTCCCGAGCTAAAATTAACCGCAGCACAAATCTTTAATGCGATGAGTTAAGGCGATCGCAAATGTCAGGAAAACTGCCGTTATTATCTAAGGGTTTGGAGACCAAACCCCTACAATATTTTTGGAGACCAAACCCCTACAATATTAAGGAGATTATCATGAGTCAAAATACACCCAATCTTAACAATCTGTTCCAATCCGCACAAGATGACGGATTACTATCCAACGCATCCATGCAAGCATTAAATGTTCTCGATATTGGTGCAGAAATTCAAGCGGGTTTGGGGATTAATGTGGATGATGTGACCGCTAGTGAGGTCGTTCTTGTCACTATTATGCCAGACGATTCCGGCTCTATTCGCTTTGGGGGCAATTCTCAAGCAGTACGAGGAGGACATAATGCCGTTTTAGATGCCCTTGGCAGTACGCAACAACAGGATAGTATTCTCATTCATACAAGATATTTGAATGGGTTTGTTCTCTATCCCTATTGTCCTCTCTCTCAAGCCGTGCGAATGGATCCCAAAAATTACAATCCTAACCAAGGTACGCCCCTTTACGATCAAACCGTCGTTTTGTTAGGCACCGTGTTGGCAAAAGCGCAGGAATTTGAGGATAATGGCGTTCCTGTACGGACAATTACCCTGATTATTACCGATGGAGCCGACGAACATTCGCGGCGATCGCAAGCTAAAGATGTGAGCGCGATCGCCAAAGATATGTTACGGGCAGAAAATCACATTATTGCAGCAATGGGCATTGATGACGAATGCACGAATTTTCAGAAAGTTTTCCAAGAAATGGGCATTCGCGATGAGTGGATTTTAACTCCGGGCAAGAGTGAAAAAGAAATTCGCCAAGCCTTTCAAGTGTTCTCACAGTCAGCAGTACAGGCGAGTCAGGGGGCGGGAAGTTTTTCCCAGTCGTCTTTGGGAGGATTTGGCGGCTAATTGAGCTAATTTAACCCGAGTTGCTAGTTACAAATAGAATACGTTGCGATCCCCCTAAATCCCCCTTAAAAAAGGGGACTTTGGGATTCTTCCTGCTTAAAAAAGGGGACTTTGGGATTCTTCCTGCTTAAAAAAGGGGACTTTGGGATTCTTCCTGCTTAAAAAAGGGGGCTTCGGGATTCTTCCTGCTTAAAAAAGGGGACTTTGGGATTCTCCCCCCTTATCAAGGGGGGCTGGGGGGGATCGAATCAATAACTAGCTAATTGAGCTAATTTAACCGGGATGCGATCGCCACACGCCAAATTTTACGATGGGTTTGCCCTAGAGCGCTAGGAAGAGGAGAACCCATCAACCCACTAATGTTAAACAACTGTTACAGTTCTTGACAAAACCTGAAAATAAATAACCCCGCAATGATAGCATTTCCCTAAATCATACGATTTAGAGAGAAGAATTATGACAGAAGCTCTTTCCGGAAAAATGCCCATGTTTGGCGGTAGCACCGGTGGTTTGCTTACCAAAGCAGAAACCGAAGAAAAATACGCCATTACTTGGTCGAGTACATCCGAGCAAGTTTTTGAAATGCCCACCGGTGGCGCAGCAATCATGAACGCTGGCGACAATCTACTGTATCTTGCCCGTAAAGAGCAGTGTCTCGCCCTCGGTACTCAACTTCGTACCAAGTTCAAGCCGAAAATTCAGGACTACAAAATTTACCGGGTTTATCCTAATGGAGAAATCCAGTATCTGCACCCTGCGGATGGTGTATTCCCTGAAAAAGTTAACGAAGGCCGCGGACCCGTTGGTAAAAAGGATCGCTCTATCGGCAAAAATCCTGAGCCTGTTACGGTTAAGTTCTCCGGTCAAGAAACGTTTGAAGTTTAAGTTTAACTAGAACTTGCGAAAAGTCTCTTCTGCAAATCTCTGATTGCAGCAAAAGACACCGCAAAAGACAATGATAGGGGTGCAATCTGCGCCCCTTTTATTTTTGATCGCTAGAGGCGATCGCCAAACAAAAATCGCCCGGTCTTTCCTTTTGTTGCAGAAATTTAGAGAAACCCTTCCACGCCTGTGGCAAAATATGGAAATACAAGTATAAAGGCGATCGCACCCTAAATTTTGTCTCGTTCCTTACCCTACTTCCCCGCA
>NZ_JAYGHV010000360.1:0-3322 GCF_034932145.1 Spirulina sp. 06S082
TTTGTATGCCTTGAACATTATCGCTTGGATAGCTTGCTGATAAGATTATAACTGATTTTGAGGTCGTTCCCACAGGGTTCCCGGAGGGAGTAGGGACGGGTGAGGTTTCTCTTGGTGCGCGTTCCTTCGCTGTTCGCGTAGCGTCTCCAAAGGAGTTGGAAACCTCGTGCCGAGGTTGCACCGCTCCTCAGCTTATCCAATTGACCTTTGGGGGTCGCTCTCATCCCCTCTTCAATCGAAGATTTGAAGAGGGGAATTCCCGCTCCCATTGTTAAAATATTGTAATAATTCCAGTTATCTGCATAAAAATACAAAATCATTCCCGAGATAATATTAAAGAGATATTTTCTCACTCTGTTGTTCGATTTGGAGGGAATGACCATGTTTTTAGCAGCATTCCGGTTTTTTGGGTTTTTCGGTGACAATCATCCTTTAGATAACAATCGCTTTGTTCGGAAGGTACAATTAACCCAGCATTTTGACGAAGCCATTGTTACTGAAGCGATCGCACCCCATAAAAACGGGCAAATTCGCTATCTTGCGTCTTGGTGGCTGGCACGGTGCGAATTAGATATTATCATCCCAGAGGGGGAAATTGTGCTTATTGTTGGTCGCTCAAATAGTACCACCTTTTTGGTACAACCTCTTCCTCGTGTTGAACCGTCCTAACGTCATCTCAAGCGCGATACGATGAAAATTTAGGGTGCGATCGCGCTTATTATCAGTTATGAGTTATGAGTTATGAGTTACCCATTACCGAGTACAATTATCCCCAGTGAATGCTGCGATCGCAATCCTTTATGACTTCTAATGCTTTTCTCACTATCGACGAGCAATCTATTTCTGTCGATCGAACCCTCGGCTATCTTCAAGCAGCCGGGAAACTTCAGAATTTTATTGTTGAGATTCTCCGACAGTACATTCTCGAAAAAACCCTCAAAGAAGAAGAACTTCCCGATAGTACGGCCATTGTCGAACAAGCGGTAATTAATTTTCGCCTGCAAAATCAACTCAGCGAACCGAAAACCTTTAACGAATGGCTGGTCAAGAATAATCTTACTTACGAAAGGTTTCACGGACAAGTAGCCGGGGGCGTACAATTGGCACAACTGAAAGTAAAAATTGCCGAACCCAAATTACAAGAACATTTTATCGATCGCAAACTCGCCCTCGATCGCATCGTTCTCTCCCGTATTATCGTAGATAATCGGGAACTTGCCGAAGAACTTCACTTGCAAATTCTCGAAGGTACCCCTTTTGAGAGATTGGCGAAAAAACACTCTTTAGGAGAAGATCGTATTGTGAACGGGATGCTAGGACCTGTCAGCCGCGCCACTTTGCCCGATCGCCTTCGCGCCGCGATCGACGATGCGAACCCAGGAGATATCGTCGGACCCCTACAATTAGAAGAACGCTGGTTAATCTTCCGTATCGAACAATTTCTTCCCGCTTCCCTCGAGGATAATCAAATTAAAGAAACCCTGCAAAATGAGATTTTCGAGCAATGGTTAGGCGAAAAAGTTCGGGGGTTGAAGGTCAAGATCGAAGCCGAATAGCGTGGGAACAACCGCCGTTTTGTTGGCTCGATCGCCCACAACAAACCCGTATCAACGAACAATTAGAAGTTCTCGAATATACCATCGGCGAGAAAATTTGGGAAAGCGAGGGGGGTGGCGATCGGGCGATCTATCTCCTCGTTTCTGGAAAAGTGCGCCTGCGTCGAGACGATCCCCCCCAACCCCTATTCACATTAAAAGAGGGGGACTGGTTTGGGGACTTGCTGGCTTTGGGAGAAGACTGTAAAGCGGTTGCTTCGGGAGAAATAACTGTATGGCGCTGGAATGCTGTTTTATGGGAAAACAAAAGTACAGAACTGGAAACATTTTGGCAAGCAACAACCGCCCGTTACTTAGGAGAAACAGCGCCAGATTCTCCTGGGCAGAATTCCCTCCCTGTTATCGCCCAATCAGGTCAGATTACTCACAAAAAGACAGAGAGTAATTTTAATGAGGATACTATTACCCCAGAAATTGAAGACACTAAAGATGCTCACGCAATTGTGAAAGCATTACAGGGAGTGCTATGGGAAGGATCGGAAACAGAAGCTGGGGATACTTTAGCGCGGGTACAGGAAATTTTGCGCGATCGCCCCTTAGTCCCTTTTGAACCATCGGAACCCAGCAAACCCCCCAAACTCATTCAACAGGATATTTCCCCGTATTCCAAATATCCTTTTATCTCCAGTAAAAATTCGGCGGCGGCTTGTCTGTCAATGGTGGCACAATATTTTAATGCCCCGGCTGCGTTGGAATGGGTGCAAAGACAATTGAGAAGCGATCGCCCTCACCATCTCGTAGATGCGGGAGAAAAGTTAGGCTTGCAACTGCGACGGCTAAAAGTGAGCTGGGGAGATTTAACTCGCATTTCTATGCCTATTCTCTTACAATGGCAACCCCCTTATGTGAAAAGCGATCGCAAAATTGATATCCGTCACAAAGTATTCTGGGCAGGGCGCAAACAATTGCAACCATCCGAGGGGGACCAGTCCCAACGCTGGATCGTCCTCTACGAAATAAAAGGCAGTAAAGCCATTATCGGCGATCCCCTCAACCCCCGTCTTTGCTGCGAACCCATTTCTCGCAAACAGCTAGAAGCGGGATGGAAAGGGCGTATCTGGCAAGTAGAACCTCTCCGCAAGCAAGAAAAATTTAATCTCACTTGGTTTTTGCCCGCCGTTTGGCGCTATCGCGGACTCCTGCAAGAAGTTTTGTTGGCTTCATTTACCTTACAATTGTTAGGATTGGGAACGCCGATTATCACTCAAGTTATTATCGATAAGGTCATGGTGCAGGAGAGTTTAGCCACCTTAGATGTGATGGCGATCGCCATGTTGAGTATTGCCGGTTTTGAGTCCATTTTGGGCATTTTACGCCTCTACATTTTCACCCATACCGCCCGCCGTTTGGATTTATCCCTGTCTGGGCAAGTATTTCGCCATCTTATGCGCCTTCCCCTCGCTTATTTCGAGTCCCGTCGGGTGGGGGATACCGTCGCCAGGGTACAAGAGTTAGAAAATATCCGCCAATTTCTCACAGGAACAGCCCTCACCGTCGTTCTCGATAGTATTTTCGCCGTCGTTTACTTGGTGTTAATGTTTTACTACAGCGTAGAATTAACCTGGGTTGCCCTTGCCATTCTGCCCTTATTTGCCCTTTTAACCCTTCTTTCAACGCCCATTTTACGCCATTGGCTCAATGAATCCTTTAACCGCAATGCCGACAGTCAATCATTTTTAGTCGAAACCATTACGGGAATACGTGCA
>NZ_JAYGHV010000361.1:0-2790 GCF_034932145.1 Spirulina sp. 06S082
AATGTTGCGATCGCACAGATGCACCCAGTTCAACAGAACGAGCATTAGAACAATATCAACAGTGGCAAATCTGGCGACAGAAAATCGATCGTTCTCAAAGTGCAATCCCTTTTATTCTCTATTTTCAGCTTATCTCTCCCGACGTTCCCGAGCAGGCATGGTTTCTTGAATTTCTCGTTTCTCCCAAGAACGATCCTTCTGCAAAGCTCACATTACTCGATTATTGGCGCATGAACAAAAGCCAGCAAAATCAAATCAAGAAACAAATGGGAGAAGATTTTGAAGCGAATTTACTTTTAAATCTCGGTTATGCTGCGCGAATTTATCCCAAACTCTGGGAGGGAATGAATAGCGATCGCCCCACAGGGTGTTTATTGCATTTAGAGGATGCTTACGATTTTCTCAAGGAAACCGCATGGGTATTGGAAGATGCAGGCTATAAGGTGATTATCCCCTCTTGGTGGACTCCAATGGGTCGCCGTCGTGCCAAAGTGCGTCTCAAAGCTGCTAAAAAAGGTAAGTCTGTGGGAAGTGCAGGAAAAGGATATTTTAACCTCGATACATTGATTACTTACCAATACGAATTGGCGATCGGCAATGAACAAATTACCCCCCAAGAATGGGAAGATTTAGTAAATGCAAAACAATCTTTAGTGCAGTTTCGTGGAGAATGGGTCGAACTTGATGTTGCTAAAATGAAACAAATGTTAGAATTTTGGCAAAAACAAGGAGAAGAAAATGCGGAAATGTCTTTAATGGAATTGATGCAACGGGAAGCAGAAGAAGATGAAGGTTTAGAAATAGAACGAGATGACTCTCTCGAGGAAATGTGGGCTAAACTGCACGATCCCTCTAATCTTTCTCCCGTTGAAGAATTACCGCAATTTGAAGGAACATTACGAGAGTATCAAAAGCGGGGAGTTGCTTGGTTAGATTATTTAGAACAATTGGGATTAAATGGTTGTTTAGCCGATGATATGGGATTGGGTAAAACAATACAGGTGATTGCGCGATTAGTGCAAGAAAGGAACAGAGATGAAAAAGTATTCCCAACGCTTTTAATCGCCCCAACATCGGTTTTAGGAAATTGGCAAAAGGAAATTTCTAAATTTGCCCCTCACCTTTCTAGTATCGTTCATCATGGTAGCGATCGCGCCAATGAAACGAAAACATTTAAAAAGGAATGTAAAGATAAAGATGTGGTCATTACCTCGTATACTTTGATTCGCAAAGATACTAAACTATTTAATGCTTTAGATTGGCATCGTATTGTCTTAGATGAAGCACAGAACATCAAGAACCCTAAAACAGCCCAAACTAAAGCCATTTTAAAGCTAAAATCTCGCCATCGCTTGGCATTAACGGGAACTCCAGTAGAAAACCGATTGTTAGATTTATGGTCTATTTTTAACTTTCTTAATCCCGGTTATTTGGGCAAGCAGGCACAGTTTCGCAAGGCTTTTGAATTGCCAGTTCAAAAGGACAATGACCTCGTTAAAACCGTAACATTAAAGCGTTTAGTCGAACCCTTTATTCTGCGTCGAGTCAAAACAGACAAATCTATTATTAAAGACCTTCCCGATAAAATCGAGCAAAAAGTTTATTGTAATCTAACCAAAGAACAAGCCTCGTTATATGAAGCCGTGGTGAAAGATGTCGCTGAGAAATTAGAAGCAGCAGAAGGGATGCAACGCAAAGGTTTAATGTTAGCAACCTTGATGAAATTAAAACAAATTTGCAACCATCCGAGGCAATTTTTGCAAGACGAAAGCGAATTTACTCCCGAACGATCGCATAAACTATCGCGCTTGCAGGAGATGATTGAAGAAATCATTGCAGAGCAAGAAAGTACCTTAATTTTTACCCAATTTCGCGAGATTGGTGATGCCTTAGAATATCGCTTGCGCCATGATTGTCACTACAATACCTATTATATTCATGGGGGAACTAGCCGTCAAAAACGGGAAAATGCGATCGCGGATTTTCAAGACCCAGATACTCCTCCTTCCATCTTTGTTTTATCCTTAAAAGCGGCTGGAGTTGGGATTACTTTAACCAAAGCTAATCATGTTTTTCACTTCGATCGCTGGTGGAACCCCGCAGTAGAAGATCAAGCCACCGATCGCGCTTTTCGTATTGGTCAAGAGAAAAATGTTTTTGTTCACAAATATGTAACATTGGGAACATTAGAAGAACGCATCGACCAAATGATTGAAGATAAAAAGAAACTTTCAGCTTCAATTGTCGGATCCGATGAGTCTTGGCTGACGGAATTGGATAATAACAGTTTTAAAGAATTAATTGCTTTGAATCGCACGGCAATTTTGTAAAATTAACCCTGAAATTGTATAATAGAACTAAAGATGTAACGCTCCTTTTTCCCATGTTACTCAAATACGATCCTAGAGACTGTTGGCCTTCAGCAGAAGATTTACCCGACTCCGATGATACCCCCGTGGACGATCAATTACAGCATCTCATTCCAGGATTGCTAGAAGCAATTTTGGCATTAATTTGGCAGGAAAGAATGGATTGGTTTTTCGGAGTCGATATGGGGATTTATTATCACCCTGATGAACCGGCGATCGTTCCTGATGGCTTTTTAAGCATTGGAGTTCCTCGTATTGTTCATCATAAGTTAAACAATTTGCGTTTGTCTTATGTCCTCTGGAAAGAGGAAAAATTACCAACTTTGGTATTAGAGGTGGTATCTGAAACCAGGAGAGGAGAATATAGCAAAAAGAAAAAATTTTATGAAGAAATGGGGATTTTGTATTACGTGATATATAA
>NZ_JAYGHV010000362.1:0-2696 GCF_034932145.1 Spirulina sp. 06S082
TACAACAACTTTCTCCCCTCACCATTGAAGACGAACTTCTTTATCCCGATCGCGACGGTAAACCCTTGGCTGATAACACTACCCAATTACGTTTAATTTTTACCATTAAAGGCGGTCTCGATGCTCTTTTTAAAGATAGAGATGATGTTTTTATCGCTGCGGATTTGTTATGGTATCCAGTGAAGCTCACTCAACAAGAAATTACCGAGCAAGAAGAACCCAAAAGGCAAGCTCCTGATGTGATGGTGGTTTTGGGACGACCCAAGGGCGATCGCGGTTCTTACAAGCAATGGGAAGAGGATAATGTTGCTCCTCAAGTGGCGTTTGAAATCCTATCTCCGGGGAATAAGAAGAAGGATATGGAGACTAAGTTTAAGTTTTATCAAGAGCATGGCATTGAGGAATATTACCTTTACAATCCCAAAAAGAATCGCTTACAAGGATGGTTGAGAAAAGGGAAGAAGTTAGAAGAAATCTCTCAAATGGAAAATTGGATCAGTCCGCTTTTGGGGATAAGATTTACGACAAATGAGGGAGATTTAGTTTTGTTTCATCCTGATGGGGAGCGTTTTATTGAGTTTGTTGAGGCGATCGAGCAACGCGATCGCCAAACACAGAGAGCTATTTTTGCTGAAAATGAACGCGATCGCGAACGCTTGGAAAAAGAACTTGAAAAACAAAGAGCCGATCGCGAATGCTTAGAAAAGGAACGGGAACGACAAGAAAAAGAGCAAACTCAAGCGGCTTGAGAAAAGGAACGACAGAAAAGTCAACAATTGCTCGATCGCCTGATACAATTGGGTATCGATCCTGAAAATCTCCCTTAATTTTGTTCGGCGATCGCATGGCTTGAGAAATGCGATCACGCTTTAGAAAGAGCCGATCACGCCGAAGCGATCACAGAAGAGAAACAACGGAAAAACCAGCAATTAAGGGAACGCCTCTTAAAATTCGGTGTCGATCCTAACACTCTTCCCTAAGCGCGATCACTTGGTTTTTGTTAGGTTTGGGGGTGCGTTTTGCTTTCGCCAACGCACCCTACCAGATCTGCTTCATCGTAGAAATATTGCGTTTTGATTTCTCCTCCTAGCTTTCTTGTCCAATTCTTCCGATCTGATCCCACAGAGAAAGTTTATAGCTGACTTGGAAGTTATTATCAGGAATTAATCCAGTTTTTAAACTTAAAGCCTCAAACTCTTTGCACCATAGATTACTCATACTCTCAAATTCTTTACACTCATTTTTACAAGTAATATATCCAAAATGAATATCCATATAATTGTCAAGTATTTGGAATTCCAAATACTCACAAGGTATATCCTCTCTCTCAATTTTTTTCATGGCAAAGCCATTTTTTGCACTATTTATAATATCTTGTGTTAACTCAATTATCTTGGGAGTTTCTCGGCTGTCTAGAAAAATATTTTTTGATTGCAACTGTAAGTCACTTAAAATATAATCAAGTCCATCATTACCTCTGCTCAACAATTGAGTATCAGTTTTTTTATCCCATCTTGATTTTCTTAAACAAATGTATGAAACATTATTTTCCTTATATTCTGAAGAAGGTTCATTTTTGTATATACCAAAAAAATCTACATAACTTTTGTAGTCCCACAAAAACCATATCCACTCATAAAACATGATTGGTGAATTTGATAATGAAGCGCTGAGATACTTTACGTCTTTCATTTTTGAAGTTGCTATCGTTTTTGAATGTATGGGGATAATCTTCTTTCGATTCTTCCACTTATAAATAGCAGATTTTCCTATGGAATCTTTCTCCCAAATTATTTTTTTTTTCATTACCACAATAAATTCAGTTTAATTTATTATATTATACCATACTGCATATTAAGATCGAAATAAACTTTCTGTAGCTACTCTTGGAAATCTTCCAAGTCACCTAAATATTCACCTTCTTCAGGTTTTTGGCCTTTCCTCACACCGAATAATTGTTGAGTCTGATCCACATATATATCAAAATATTTTGCTGGCCCAGGTAAATATTCTTTGACATCATGAGCATCTATACCGTTAGATTTTAGCCATTTATCAGTTACTCGACTAAGTTTACCGTTTGGAACAAATTCCTCTGTAGGAAAAATATAACGAATCAAATCGTCTAATGTGTTATCCCGTGGATGACCAGTATGAGTAGGAAGATTGGGTTGTTGTCCTTCTCCAAAACCTCTGAGACGCAAGAGTTTTTCAAGTAGAGTATCTTTGGGATTGGGAGGATGAGGATATAAATCCTTGGAGGTCATTGGAGGTACTCCTTCTCCAAATCCTTTTAGACGTTCTGGTGGGTTTTGAGAAACGGTAATGCGATATGACTGTACTGCAATAGCTGCGGTTAGCAAACTAACAAGAGCCGCATCTGATAAGGTTTGTGTAAATAAACCACTCGGATCAATACCATTTATTGGATTTCCATTAGCATAAATATATTTGTTTAGAGTAATTGGGTTAAAATTATCCCCTTCATAAGTATCTCTTCGAGTAAAGCGTCCTACACTGGGATCGTAATATCGATCACGCCTTGAGGGGTGACAAGCAAGCTATAAACCCGATTTTATAAGGGTTAGAGCGTGCAGTCCTTTCTGAAAATAGAGACGCTTATGAGATTTAAGATTCATCAAAAGAGTGGCAAGGTCTGACCAAAGTTCCATGGACTCAACCCAAAGAAAGCCATA
>NZ_JAYGHV010000363.1:0-2456 GCF_034932145.1 Spirulina sp. 06S082
TTGCCCGAACGCGCTCAAGAAGCCTTGATGACAGGGGAAATTGTGGCTTCTCACGACCTGAAAGATAAGGATATTTCGGGGACGCGATCGCAGAAAAACGAGCAGATTGTTGATAGCGTGAGGGATTCGGGGCGCAAGGTAAGAAAGTGGTTTCCTTGGTAGAGTTGGTGATTCGGAAATTGATTGAGATTTTATCAAATTGGACAACGGACATTAAATGCGCCGATTCAAAAATGGAACTTGTTAAGTTTATCGTTCATAACTAGCTAGATTTTTTTCAAGTCCATAAGCGCTAATTTCGGCTAAACTGTCGATGAGATCGAGACATTGAGACTGTAATGCTTTCTTTTGGCTATAGGTTCTGATTAAAAGTTGGCTGACATTATCACCAGATATTCCTAGATTTTTTTCTGTAGATTTCAGAATATTTTGGACATAATGAGCGCAAACCTCATAAGTAATATCGGGTAGTTCTGCGGTAGTCTTTTGTAAAGCTCGGAAAAGAGATTTGCTATCAATTTCAAAAGCCTTGCTGCGAACAAAAGTTTCAATGAGGTTAGTATAGTTTTCTAATTCTTTGCCTTCAAATAAATGAAAGCATCGTGCGACTTCGATACATACTTCTTCATCTGGATCGTTAACCAGTTGAACGAGAAAATCTTCACACGATTGGCAATAATCAGGCGAACGTAAATTTGCTACACTAATTTTTGCTACGGCTTTGCGATGAATTGATGTGTGATGTAAACATTCATTGGCGAGGTTTCGAGCTGCTTCTTCATGTAGAGCAGCTAGACAAATTTGCCGACTTCCTACTTCTCTTGCAGGTTTAACATCACTCAAAATCATTCTTTCTAAAATTGGCTGTAGTGTTTTAAAATGAGTATATGTAGCATATTTCAAAAAACGCTCTATCCAGCGAGTACCTAGAAGGATATCTTCTGTTTTGCAAAGTTCCTGAAGAAGTTTAACGGCAAGATCGCGATCAAAGTTTAGTAAAGCTACCAAAGGTTGAGCAACACAAGTTCTAACGGCTATAGAGCGATCGCTAACAGCGTTTTGTAGTGTTGGAATAAAATATTCAGTGCGATCGGGATCTGAAGCAATTAGATTCCCAATTGCACCAAACGCACTTCCTCTAACTGAATTAATTCCTGCGGTGAAAGGATCTCCACCATAGTAAACTTGCCCGCTTGAAGCCTCAGTTCTCCAAGATTCGCGTTCTGGATTTGGATCGTTTAAAGCATACCAGATAATAATATCAAATATCTCACTCGGCCAAGGTAAATTAGATTTTTTTGTGAGCAGCCAAGATATCGAACTACCACAAGGTTTATTGGTCAGTTCATGGCAGTATTTCAAAGTATCAACTACAATATCTAAATCTAAATCTAGATTGGTTTCTGCAATTCCCCATAAAATATTGTTGAAATATACAGTGTTTGTATTACTTGAAAATTGATGTAATAGTTTTGCAAACCGCATTGGTTCTTGTTTTGCTTTGTATTGAATGTGGATTGCTAGTTCTCTGGCATTACCGACTAATTGACCATCTCTCTCAAACCATAATCCAGCACCTTCTTGATTGTATTTTACAATCGCCTTTAGCCATTGCTCATTCGTCATTTTTTTGTCAGCTTCTTCAGTAATTGGAGAACCAACAATATCAGCTTTCATTGGTTTTGGTGGTTCAATTTTACCCGATCGATCTAAGAATTCTATCGATATAAATTTGCGTTTCCATTCTTCTAGACGGCCTTCCACTTCAACAGTACGTCGCTCAACTGCGATCGCATCCAATAAAATAAACTGAGCATATCCTCGCAATGTAAGATTGTTCTGAGTTACATATTCCTTTTCTGGATAGTAATCAAAGAGTAAATGAGTTAGTTTAAGAAGGCGATCGCTAGAGCAATAAGGAGTAGTTGCTTGTACAAGCTCTCGAGCAGTCCAGTAAGGTGCTGCATGAATATTACCGCTATTTCCTCCGTAACCTATTTGAAATCGCATCGGATTTTCGCAAAGATAATTAATTGCATCATCAGCAAATTCTTTGCCATTGGCACTATAAGCGCGAATCAATAAAAATTGAATAGTTTCAAATTGAGAATTTTTTATTTCTTTAATAAACTCTCGAAATTGTTCTGGTTCATTTTTTGCGAGAGTGCTAAGAGATATTTCTAATCCTCGCAAAATCAGATTTTCCATACCAAAGTGTTCGCTATAGAATCTAAGAAAAATGAAATGTTCTTGCCATTGAGAGTTGTCAAAATCATTTTGTATGGAGTCTAAAACTCGTAGTAAAATTGGCAAAATGTTTTTTGAAAAACTTAGAGGTGCATTTTTAGCACTATTGATAATTAATTCATCAGCCATACCTTCAGAAGATAAAGTGCCAGATTCTGAATCAAAAGGATTAGGCTGTCCAGCCGAAAAACTGAGATCGATTTGTCAGT
>NZ_JAYGHV010000364.1:0-2444 GCF_034932145.1 Spirulina sp. 06S082
GATAGAGAGTGGAGATAGAGGGGGGAGATAGAGATAGGGGGGGTAGAATAGCGAGCAAGATGCTCGCACTACGACGAATTTTGTGAAATTTTCATTCTCTTAAAATTAATCATGACTGTACTTTATCTCACTCAACCTGATGCTGTACTCAATAAGAAGTACGAGGCTTTTAATGTTGCGCTTAAACAGGAGGATGGCTCTTGGGAAAAGCGATCGATTCCTGCTCAAACTGTGGATCAAGTGGTTTTGTTGGGCTATCCGAGTGTGACGGGGGAAGCCTTATGTTACGCGCTGGAGTTGGGAATGCCGGTGCATTATTTATCCAGTTTTGGTAAGTATTTGGGGTCGGCGTTGCCGGGTTATTCTCGGAATGGGCAGTTGCGTCTGGCTCAATATGCGGTTCATTGCGATCCGGTGCGCCGTCTGGCTTTGGTGAAAATGTTGGTGGCGGGGAAAATTCACAATCAATATAATGTGCTTTACCGTCACGGACAAAAGGAAAATCCTCTCAAGGAGCGCAAAAAGTTGGTTTCTCAGCACGATACTTTGGATGCGGTGCGGGGAGTGGAAGGTTTGGCGGCGCGGGAGTATTTTAGTTATTGGCAAGGGATGCTTCCGAAGGGTTGGACGTTTTCGGGTCGCTTTCGCCGTCCGCCGACGGATCCGGTGAATTCTTTGCTGGGCTTTGCTTATGGGTTATTGCGAACTCAGGTGACGGCGGCGGTTCATGTGGCGGGTTTGGATCCTTATATCGGCTATTTGCATGAGACGACGCGGGGTCAGCCGGCGATGGTGCTGGATTTGATGGAGGAGTTGCGGGGATTAATTGCGGATAATTTGGTGTTGTCGGTGTTGGGTCTCAAACAAGTTCAGATCGAGGATTTTCGCGAGAGTTTGGGTGCTTATCGCTTGACGGATGAGGGACGAAAGGCTTTTTTGGGGGCGTTTGAACAGAAGATGAATTCGGAGTTCAAGCATCCGGTTTTTGGGTATCGCTGTACTTATCGTCGGGCGATCGAGTTGCAGGCTCGTTTGTTGGCGCGTCATTTACAGGAGGGGGTTGTTTACAAGCCTTTGATTGTGCGATGACGACTTTGTTGTATTTGATTGTTTATGATGTTCCGGCGACGAAGGCGGGGAATAAGCGCCGCCAGCGATTGCACAATCTTTTATCTGGTTTTGGGTCGCGCAAACAGTATAGTGTTTTTGAGTGTTTTTTGACGGCGATCCAGTTTGCGAAGTTGCAGCCGAGGATTGAGGGGTTGATTGTTCCTGCTGAGGATTCGCTGTGTATCTATATTATTGATGCGGCGGCGGTTCGTAAAACTATTACTTATGGAACGGAAAAGCCTCGACAAGAGAACACTCTGATCTTATGATGGAAATAAGCCAGTTTTTGGCAAACCGAAGCGGGGGCGAAAATCCCGGGGGGTTCGCCAAAATGCTCAGAACCTTGACAATTCAATAGTTTCGAGATTTTGTTAGAGGGGATTGGGTGTTGGTTTGGCAAGATTTTGGGTGTGTTTTTCCGAGGTTTGCCAAAACCGATGCCAAAATCCCCCTCTGACAAGGGTTCTAGCTGGCGGGCTTTCCTATTAATGAATCCCGCGATCGGGACTGAAACAATCCTCCAATTGCTCTGCACGAATTGCTTTGACTTTCCTATTAATGAATCCCGCGATCGGGACTGAAACTTCAGGACCCGCTTCCCCTACCAAATAGGGCTGCCCTTTCCTATTAATGAATCCCGCGATCGGGACTGAAACACCAATGGGAATTGCAACCAATAAACCCACTAACCCTTTCCTATTAATGAATCCCGCGATCGGGACTGAAACTCGAGCATTTCCACCTCAAGAGATTCCAACTCAGTCTTTCCTATTAATGAATCCCGCGATCGGGACTGAAACTTTAAGAATGCGATCGCGGTGGGGATTTTTGATTTCTTTCCTATTAATGAATCCCGCGATCGGGACTGAAACGCGAGAAGGTTTGCGAATCTTGTGCCAAGTCAGACCTCTTTCCTATTAATGAATCCCGCGATCGGGACTGAAACCATTTCTATCGGTTAATCCTTTGATTGGCATTGTTCCTTTCCTATTAATGAATCCCGCGATCGGGACTGAAACAGCATTTCTGCAATTTGTTCGGCTTCGGAAAAAGAACTTTCCTATTAATGAATCCCGCGATCGGGACTGAAACTCAATCGGTCAGAACGTCACCCTGTCTGGAGGTTACTTTCCTATTAATGAATCCCGCGATCGGGACTGAAACGACCTAATCCAGCATCGGCAAAACTTTTACTAAGTCTTTCCTATTAATGAATCCCGCGATCGGGACTGAAACATCCATTATTTAAGTTAATCCCGATCCTCCTCATACTTTCCTATTAATGAATCCCGCGATCGGGACTGAAACGCTCCGACCATCCTCGCCCTTTTACA
>NZ_JAYGHV010000365.1:0-2327 GCF_034932145.1 Spirulina sp. 06S082
CGCTCACCCAATAAGCGATCGCACTCCCCGGAATCTTCGCAAAATCCGCAGGTTTTGTATAAAAATTAGGATAATTTTCAATATCTAAAAAACGCTCTCTTAATTCTTCAATACTTGCCACACTGCCTTGCTTATCGAACAAACGTTTAAAAGTACCAACACCTTGAGAATTTTTTCGGTTACAAATTGTAAAAGAACAACTCCCAAAATCAGAACCAAAAATACCTCTCCCATTATGAACAAGACTTTCTAAAAATGTATTTTCTAAGATATATTTGCGAATATCTTCAAAACTAGATAAAAACATCCAATTGGGAATTGTTAGCATCGAAATTACACCATTTTGTTGACAAAGCTGAAGATTTCGCAACACAAAACAAGCATAAAGATCGCTTTTTGCTGCCTTGTAATGCTTATTCACAAATTCTTTAACATTTGGATTAAATGATTTACTCCCCATATAAGGCGGATTTGCCACAACAATGTCATACTGTCGCCCCAATAACTCCGTCTGTAATAACAACTCCTCCAACGGCAAACAAGCACTCGAAAACGCCGGATTATTCTGTTTATATTCCGTCAAACCCTGCCGCAACCGCCTCAAATCCACCTTTGGCGGCACGATCAAACTCCCCAAAGAATCCGCATCTTGAAACGCATCGATTAACACCTCCCAAATGACCCTATCTCCCAACCCCGGCAAATTATCTAAAACCTCCCGATTTCCCCGACGCACCACCGCCAAATTCAACCGAGGAGGATTCCTCAAAATCCGACGATCCACCGCCCTCGCCTTCATCAACAGCGCAAAACTCGTCAATTGAACCGCCCGTTCATCAATATCCAACCCATATAAATGCTTCTCCAAAATCAACCTCGGAATCTCCCGATCCGCATAGCCCTGACTCTTATACAAATGGAACAAAACCGCAAACGCATAAACCAAAATATGACCGCTTCCACAAGCCGGATCGCAGAGTGTAAAATCCAAAGAAATCCCCTCAATTCCCACCGGAACATTCTCCCGCACCTCCCGACTCGGCACGTAATACGCCAACTTATAATCCCCAATCCAAGCCCCATCTCGGTCAATAAACAAGGAACAATTATCAGTGACCAATGATTTCTTGTTAATTGTTAATTGATAATTGATAATTGAATTTTCCACCATATAGCGGACGATCCAATGGGGCGTAAATAACTGCGTCGCCGCCGGAATATCCTGCGCCTCAACCTTCGACTTTGCCCCAATCACCGCATCCTTGCGCTCCGAAATATAAAACTGATATAACCAACCAATAATCTCCACATCCTGACTATCTTCCGCATCCATCCCTTTCGCCAACCAATCCCCCTCCGGAATATCCGCCACCAACCGCCGCACCACCGAATCCGCATTCAACAACGTCATGGGCAAAAACAGCGCCAAATAATCCTTCTTGCGATCGAACAAAAACGGCAAACTCTCCCCCAACGCCCCGCACTGACACAACAACAAACGACGATAAACCCACTCATCCGGGTTAGGAACTTTTTGCCCCTCCTGTCGCCACTCCTGCAACGTCGGGAAATCCAACCCCGGTAGCGTCTCCAACTCCGCAATTTCCCCCGCCTCCCGCAAAATATCCGGATCCACCAACCCCGCATCGCTACTGCTGAGAACCCGCGTCGAGATATACCCATTCACCTCCATATACCGCAACGCCACCCAACGGTTAAACCAAGTATAAGCAATCTCCTCCACCAAAGCCGCGATCGCCTGGGGTTGCTTCATCTGTCGTCGCAAATCCTCTAAATGCCCTCTTAACTGGCGATACTGCTTTGCTTCTGCCTCATCCAGCGTTTGCCCCGCGACCAATAAACCCCCCTGCACCTCCGTCACCGATGCGAGTTCCTTGGGGGTAATCCCGTATAACGTAGCGCGGGCGCTCACTTGTTCGATCAGGGTTTGACGCGCCCAAATTGCAAAACTTTTAATCGCATTTTTATCCATAGATTTCAATCTATATCAAATCGGGTTCTTGTTATGGGTTAGCGAGCAAGATGCTCGCACTCCTTGGCAATTATTGTTGATTCGCTACTTAAGTCAAATTCCGCAAAAACTCTCGCAAGGGCTTTCGGAACTGAGGGGAACACCTCCTTTTTCCGTTTTGATATCATCGAGAGCCGTCCGTTGAAAAGTTACGCGCATCTAATCTCCGAACACCTCCGCCTCTTCTTCCGGAGTTGCCCATTCCCCTCGATGGGAAGACGCGATCGCTTCATCCAAACGCTGCAAACTCCCGTGTTGCTCTCGATACTGCTGCAAAAATCCCGACGTTACAGCT
>NZ_JAYGHV010000366.1:0-2323 GCF_034932145.1 Spirulina sp. 06S082
TTTTCGGGAGGTTTCGCGGCAACTTTCCGCTCGGTTTTATTGCGAGACTCTTCTTTGGCACGATCGCGATCCGCCTTAACGGGGGGTTTTTTCGTTGCTTTGGCCGTGGGAGCCGCTTTAACGCGATTACTACCCGCCGGTTTGGGAGGACGAGCGATGGAGAGACTCACTGCCGCAGGCGCAACCAGACTGTTGCGATCGACATCAAATTCATCATCCTCGTCGTCAATAATTAACGCTTTACGTTTTTTGCCTGTTTTACCGGCTTTAGCTTTACCCGCCTTAGCTTTACCATCGGGATCTTCCTCCTCTTCTTCCCAGACCTTGGGCTTGCGACTGACGTTAGGACGCTTGAGTTTGGGCTGAGGCCGTTCGGGGGGAGCGAGAAGGGGATCTCCATCAAAAACATCTTGGTCTTCAACGATTACCCCATCATCAAGATCGTCAGATGAGGTTTCCTCGAAAGCCTTGGGTTTCCGCAATTGCTGTGGGATTGGTTTTTGCGGTTTTTGTTGTAGTTTTGCACTGGGTTTCGCTTTCTTTGCACCTTGGTCTTTATTTCTTTCTTTGCTACCGTCTCTACCTTTACCACTTGCACCAACCATCGCCCCGTCTGTTTTAACTTCTGTTCTACTCCCAGAATGTTTCCGCTCGGGTTTGGAGGATATGGGTCTTGGCACTTCCTCAAGATGGCGATCGCTCCTGGACGAATCAGACTTTTTCCCTTTGCGAGGAGTAGGTCGCTCGTCAGTTTTTTTGATCGAGGGGGGCTGAGGTCTGCTCGGTGGAACGAGGAGTTCATTGGTCTCTTCGGGTTTAGCCTGCTGTTCTGGACGGCTTGTCTGTTGCTGGGCAGAATTTGGCATAGATGGGCGTTGGGGAGCGCCATTCAAGGAGGAGACCGATTGCTCTACCGCCCGTTCTTCTGATATTTTGTCTCTATCTTGGTCTCGTTGCGAGGGGCGAACCTGTGGCACGTTGGACGTTTCTGAGGCAGCCCTGGGAGGAGATGGTTTAGTTTTCAGAGGACGATTGGGAGGGGTAACGAGCTTGGGATTATTTGGGCTATTCGGTCGAGAAATCGGAGAGTTTTCCCCCCGCTCCGAATGAGGTTCATTCTTAAGGATGCCGCGAATTTGGGGTTTGCGAGGCCCTTTGGGACGCAGGGATTTCTCCGCAGCTTCCCGTTCCTCTCGGGATTTTGAGTGGGAGTTTTTAGGAGGAGAAGGCCGGTAAGTTTTGGCAGACGCTCGAATCTGCTCCACTTGCGTATCCGTGATGGTGCTGCTATGACTTTTTACAGCGATGTCGAGTCGGCCGCAAATATCTAAAATGTCTTTGTTTTCCAAATTAAGTTCTTTAGATAAGTCGTAAATTCTGGTTTTTCCGTTGTTCATGCAATAGTCCCCGTTTTCGCGCTCGATGGTTGTTTGGGTGTAATGGTGGATTAAACATTGCTGGCTTTCATAGTTATGATTTGGGTGTTAAGGTGGGTTGCAATTGCGCTTGTCGATCGCTGCCAGGCGCGATCGTAGCGTCTGATAGATGTTTTGGTAAACCTCTTGGGGGGCGTTTGCTTTAAGCGATCGCGCCAATCGGTTTTTCTTTTGGGCTGCCTCGAGGCAGTCGCTTTGGGGACAGAGATAAGCAGACCGTCCCATGCCTTTATCTAATTGTACCGTTTGCTTGGAATTGACATCACCTCCTGTTTGTCTAACAATTCTCCAAAAGGAATTTTTGGGAGCAATTTTGCGGCAGGAAATACAGCGTCGCAGATTTACTTTCAAGAAATTTTTCACCTCCTGTCCTTAATTTATCTGGCATTGGCTGGCAAAATTGAGAGCATCGTAACTGCTATTTTCTCATTTTTTTTTGTTGGCGGATCGTCCCACTGGAGGAGAATTATTCTTCTTCAAGATTAGCCTCGGTTTCGGAAGTTGCGGCGCTGCGGGTGGCCTGTTCGACTTTAAATGCTGCGGTATCTTTAATATCGATTTTCCAGCCGGTGAGACGGGCAGCCAAGCGAACGTTCTGTCCGTCTTTGCCGATCGCCAAACTGAGTTGATTTTCGGGGACTAAGACGAGGGCTTGACGTTCTTCGGCATCCACGAGACGCACTTCATCAACTTTAGCGGGGCTGAGGGCGTTGGCAATATAGGTGGAAGGATCGGGAGACCAGCGAATAGCATCGATTTTTTCCCCGCGTAATTCGTTGACTACGGCTTGAATGCGGGAGCCTCTGGCACCAATACAAGCACCCACGGGGTCTACATCTCGTTCGAGGGTATCCACGGCAATTTTTGTGCGGGGACCGACATGGCGA
>NZ_JAYGHV010000367.1:0-2253 GCF_034932145.1 Spirulina sp. 06S082
TCAGACCTGCACCGGACATCATGCCCATACCGGACATCATGCCCACTCCAGAAATGGTTTCTAGTCCTATACCGGACATCATGCCCACTCCAGACATGGTTTCTAGTCCCATACCCGACATCATGCCCACTCCAGACATGGTTTCTAGTCCCATACCCGACATACCGACACCGGACAGAGTGAGACCCGCGCCCGATATAGTGAGTCCTGCACCAGATATACCCGCGCCGGACATAGCTTGTCCTGCACCGGACATCATGCCCATACCGGACATGGTTTCTAGTCCCGTACCCGACATCATGCCCATACCGGACATGGTTTCCAATCCTATACCTGACACCATCCCGACACCAGACATCGTTTCTAGTCCTGCACCAGACATCCCGGCACCGGACATTTGCATTCCAGCGCCAGATTCTTGCATTCCCGAACCGGACATTCCCGCGCCGGACATTCCCGAACCGGACATTCCCGCGCCGGACATTCCCGAACCCGATGCCCACTTGCCAACTCCCGAAGGAAAGACATAGGAACTGACATTTTCTTCAGAAACTTGCTGCATCGAACCGAAGATGGAACCGGAAACCCGATCGCCTTGCCGTTGTTCGTAAAGCGATTCAACAACAGTAGCGCCATCGCCGCCGCTTAATTGCAGGACTTTTTTACCCGCGAGTTCTTGTTCCCAGGAAACTGTGGCGAATTGGTCTTCGATCCAGTCTGAAGGATAAATGGGGGGAACGCGAACGATCCCCGAACTTGCCAGGACTAACCAACGACCATCTACACAGCGATAGCCAATTTCCACGCAGTAATCGCGATCGCTGACGGGAATGGGAACATACCATTCTCGTGCCAGTTCATCGCAAGGATATTCCTGAACGCTGTGGGGGTTTTGGGTTTCTAGCTTAATGTTGGTAACATCGTAAATTCGTAATGCTAACTGTTGTCCCCCTTTGCGGCGCATTTCCTCTTTATGGCTGTTAGGAATATCCCAATAGGCATAACACCATTGCGGATCCCGGGGCATCAAAACAATAATACTCTCTCCGTAGCCGCCGGGGAGTTCGGCCAGTCCTTCGTCAACGGAGGCCAGTTTTACTTCTACGGGGGTTGCTTGACCGACTTGAAATTTTGAGGCTTCCACTTCTGGTTCTTCTTTTGGAGGGCTAATAGTAGGATGAGAGTTGATAGGATAGGCGGGAGTGCTGGGTTCGGGAAAAGTGACCGAGTATTCAGCAACTTCTCGAATCGCGGTCAGGAGTTGTACTTTCCGCATTCGACTATAACGAGAGATATTATATTTGCTGGCAACTTTGCGAAGTTGCCGCAATGTCATTTCTTCTAAAGGTAGGCGTTCGTTTGCCATTGTTTTTTTTTGAGGTACTAGCGACAGGTCGTTTAGGGTTTAAGTCCGTACCCGAAAATTGTTTCTTCGAGTCGGTTGCCAACAACCCCCCATCTCCCAAGGAGAGGTCGTTCCAGATACCAAATTTGGTATTTTTGGGTCAGACCTCTAGATTTTTTTTGGGATCGCGGTCTTGATGTGTATTCCTTTCTTCCTTTTAATTGCCCTTTGGGTAAGGAGAGAGTTTAGGGGATCGGGGTAACATCTCGATTGGGGATCGCTTTGTTAACTTCATGTAACAAAATTTATTGAGGTTCGGTCAAGGGCATCTGGAAAGGATTTTCAAACAGTTCACGAAGTTATAGGCGATCGCGGGATCGCCCTGTTATTGTTTCTTGACAAACCAGTGAATTACAGGGATTGGTCAGCCCCCTCATGGATTTTCAGTTGTGCGAATGCCCGATATAAGCTATCAGTGGACAGGGAGCAGCATTTCCTATTTTTCTAGGAGCGATCGATTTTGGGCATTGACCTACGCAGTTACGTCTTTCTTGATAATCTTCAATCTCAACACGCGGCTTATATTGGGACGGTGGCTTTGGGATTTTTACCGTTACCTGGGGATACGTCTTTATGGATTGAGATTTCCCCTGGCATTGAAATCAATCGCATTACGGATGTTGCACTTAAGTCAACATCGGTGCGTCCTGGGGTTCAGTTTGTGGAACGGTTATATGGTTTGCTGGAAATTCACTCTCCCCGTCAAGGGGAAACGAGAACGGCAGGAAAGGCGATTTTAGATGCCCTTGGAGTGACGGAAAGGGAACGCCTTAAGCCCCGAGTGGTTTCTAGTCAGATTATTCGTAATATCGACGCACATCAAGCGCAATTAATTAATCGGACTCCTC
>NZ_JAYGHV010000368.1:0-2126 GCF_034932145.1 Spirulina sp. 06S082
CCTGAAGACCGAAAATATACCGCGATCGCCGATGCTGAGTTTCTCGTAAATGAGGACAGCCTGCAAAGTGTGTTTCTACGGGAAAAGCACTGCCTTTCTCTACGGTGAAAAATTTGCTCGATCGCGGTTTATTTTGGGGAGAAAAACTCGCAAAACAATTGCCAGAAAGTTATTTAATTATCTGACAAAAGCGATCCTCTTCAATTAGTGGCTGCGGTGGGGGATCCCATGCAAATTGCCGTTGCAGGGATGGCAATTGCGATCGCTTCTATTTTCAAGTATTAAATCATTGTCTCCTTGCACTGCTACCGCCCCAACATAAGCTGATTCTAGATCGATTGGCCACAATTTCCACCCCACTGCGACTTTCCCCCCAATACGATAAATTTGCACGGGTTCCTCGGGTAAGAGAGAAACTTCGACATCTTTTAGCCCTGCTATCCCCTCTCCCGTCGCCTTGAGAAACGCTTCTTTGCGCGTCCAAGCGGTGAAAAACGCCCTTGAGGTTGAAAATGAGGGTAAATCCCGAATCTTCTCCCATTCCGCCTTACAGAAAAAACGCTCGGCTAATTTTACCGCGTCGGGAAGGGGGCGAATTTGCTCGATATCAACTCCAATGGGGCGATCGCGACTCACCCCATACAAAATTAAGTCCCCAGAATGGGAGATATTAAATTGCAGTGTCTCGCCTTTTAAGAGGGGTTTTCCCCTGGCAGAGTAAACAAAGGTCAAACTCTGGGGATCTCGTGCCAAATAATGCCCTAATAATACTCGTAACAGTCCCCGCCCGAGGATATAGCGATCGCGATCGCGTTGGAAGTGAAATCTCTCTGCTTTGCTTTTCTCTTCCTGGGAAAGCAACTTTACCAATGTTTTTACGGTCATGGGAGGAGATTGGACGCAACATTGCCAAACGCAAATTTCCGGCGGCGATCGGGTTAAAATGTCTGGGAGAGACTGCAAAAACTTAGCTTGTGTTTCCTTAAATTTTCGATCTTCGTTCATAATGCAAAGAAGTGTGAGACGAGTGAGAAAGCTATGACTCTGTTACCTGGATCGGGCGATCGCCCAAACAACCCACCTCCCCAACACCGACGCAATTTCTGGTTGCGGGTTTTACTCATTTTAGGGGTTGGGACGACGGGAGGTCTAGCCATTTTTTGGATTCTCGTCCAACAATTTTTCGCCCCGCGTTTTCTTTCCCCTCGGGTTGAAACTATTCTCGAAAACCTGCTTCAACGTCCGGTAGAATTGGGGGATCTTGAATCATTTTCTCCTACTGGACTGCGTTTGGGCAGAACGGTGATTCCCAGTACTTCAGATCAACCCGATACCGCTACGGTGCAAAGTATTCGGGTTCGTTATAATCCCATTTCGATTCTAACTCATCGCAGGTTAAATTTAGATATTTCTCTCATCGAAGCCGATGCTTATATCGAACAAAGAAAAGAGCGCAATTGGTTGGATATTCCACCTTTTCCTGAAAGTGATTTTCCTGTGAAGATTAATGTTTCTGCTGTCCGTATTTTCGATAGCAATTTAACTGCGGTCAGTCGCTATCAAGATGGAGAATTTCAACCGCCGATCCGCCTTTCTATAACGCGATCGATTGTGTATCTTAAGGATAAATATGAAGATGTTCGGGTTGCAGATTTGGAGGGATTTTTTCCCGCAGGTGGTACATTTTCCCTCAAAGGCAAAGGTATTATTCCTGGGAAAAAGATTGCTAACTTGGAAGCGAAACTGACATTGATCGCGAGTAAAGTTAATCTTGAAGAATTTAAAAATATTATTCCTTTCCGCTTGTCAGATTATCAGATTGCAGATGTTCAAGGGGAAGCGGGTATTAATGCGACGATCGCCATTTCGGGAAATCCTTTTTCTCTTGATACTTTACCTTTTATTACTGGAGTTGGTACAATTGCTAAACTTGCCGTTATTAGCGATCGCCTTTCTCAGCCTTTGACGATTCCTCAAGGTTCAATGCGTTTTCAAGGACAAGTTGCTAAGTTAGAAAAGGTTACAGCTTATTTAGGAGATATTGCCACTCAAGTTAATGGTACGGTATCGCGAGAATCTGGTTTTGATATTGCTGCGATCGTAAAACCGGTAGCATTTTCGACACT
>NZ_JAYGHV010000369.1:0-2013 GCF_034932145.1 Spirulina sp. 06S082
ACCTAAACCTCCAAAACGGACTGCCATCCAACACGGTTCTTTCAATTGTCCCCAACGAAAAAGATGGCTTTCTAAATTCAGTTCGAGTAATTCAATTTGAGTTGCTATTTCGGCAAGTTCTGGGTACAGGGGATGATGTTTACTGGGCTTGCGCTTTCCTCGGTTGAGTTCTCGCATTCTTTGCTGGAGTCTGGCTAATTCTTGGCGATCGCCTTTAACTTGACTGTAACGCTGTCGCAACTTGGCTAAAGTTTCTTCAGCCTCAATGAGGGCATTTTCAAATTCTTGCTCAAATTGGCGTTCTTCCTCAGCAGACATCTTAAACTAGGTAGAAAGGACTATTTTATCTTTATCATTACCAAAAATCTCATGCCAGAAGTCATTACCACCAACAAAGCAGAACTTCTCCAGGACTTTTCCACCTTAGAACTCGCCCAAGCCCTTGCCGATCGCCTCGCCATTGCCCCTAACGACTGGCATCGCCTCAAAGCCAATCGTAAGGCACAAGCGGGTCAAAATGCGGCTGCGGCAATGGTTTTTCTCCTTAGCGATCGCAAAGAAGATGCGATCGTCAATCTCAAACAAGCAACTGCTTGGTTAGATCGCTCAATTTCCGCCCCACCTTGCCCAACTCACGGCAAATAAGCAAAATAATCATTAAAAAAGAGTCAACGCCAGATAGTTTGTTCGCGTTTGACTCTTTTAGATAATCTCAATTGAGTCCCTTGCTGGTTCCAATGAACTCGATCAAAAATCTGGTGCAGTAAACATAAACCTCGACCTCGTTCTGATTCTTCTGGGGGTAATAGGTCTTCAGGTGTACTCGGACAGGAATAATTGGGTTTAAATCCCGTTCCTTGATCGGTAATAATCCAAGTATAGAGATTATCTGTTACGGAAAACTGTACGGAAACTTGTTTACTGGGATCGAGATTGTTTCCATGTTTAGCAGCATTCACAAGCGCCTCTTGTAGTCCTAAGCGAATCTCTGGCCGCCACTGATCCGGAATTTTTGCTAACAAAATATCCAGGACTGGACATAAATAAAGGGTAGAAGCGAAGCTCATCGTCGCCCAGCTTTCTTTCTTAACAGGCAGTGAAATAGAAATCACGAAAATTTACCTCTAGCTCATCTTTAAGGGAAAAAAATGCACCCTATTTCCCAAAATGTTTACAATAAAATTCTTCTATTGAAAAATCGGGAAAATATGGCAAAGGTTTGCAATTATGTCGTAACTAAATTCATAAGTAAATTGAAATTATTGGTTTCTAACTTTGAATTAGGAATCATCAGGAAATAGGAAGAACAAGATAATTTCCTAAGACTCGTTCATTATCTCAGATAATCTGATTCTTGCCTATATTATAGCAAAACAACTTCTAGAATGCTGGTTTGTACGAATTGACAAAATGCTTTTAATATGATACGTTGCCTGCTGATATCGAATTGCTTAAGGGTGAATAGATTCGAGAAAAGCGACAGATTCAACATGAGCCGTCTGAGGGAAAAAATCGGCAGGTTGGAGATGATTCAAGCGATATTGTCCCGACTGACAGAGAATTTTTAAATCTCGGGCGAGGGTTGCGGGTTTACAACTGAGATAAACAATGCGGGATGGTTTGAGTCGCAAAATGGCTTCGAGGACGGCGCGATCGCAGCCTTTGCGAGGGGGATCGAGGAACACAATGTCAGGAATCTCTGACTGAAGGGGCAGCCAGTCTTCTACCGCAGCAACCTCGAAACGAACATTGGCGATCGCATTGAGGGCAGCATTTTCTCGCGCTTGTTCCACGGATGCAGCTTGCACTTCAACCCCTACCACCTCTCGCACTCGTTGAGCAAAAGGCAAGCTAAAGGTGCCGATCCCGCAATAGGCATCGAGGAGGGTTTCCGAGCCGTTTAAATCGAGTCGTTGTAGGATGACTTCTAATATTGCTTCTGCGGCCTCCGTATTGACCTGAAAAAAGGTTTCTGGGCGCAAATGTAACTCCAGTCCAGCAAAGATTTCTCGG
>NZ_JAYGHV010000370.1:0-1879 GCF_034932145.1 Spirulina sp. 06S082
TTAGATGACTTGGTGCGACGCTACGACTGTCTCAAGGGCTATCCCAACGGCACTTATCGCGGCAACCGCGCTTTGACTCGCTACGAATTTGCAGCCGGTTTGAATGCTTGTTTGCAACAACTCGAGCGCGTAATTTCAGGACTCGATTTTGGCGAAGGGGAACTCAGCACTCTGCGTCGTCTGATGCAAGAGTTTGAAGCGGAACTCGCCACCTTGGGAACGCGGGTAGATAACTTGGAAGGTCGCGTTGCTTTCCTGGAAGATAACCAATTCTCCACCACTACAAAATTAGTGGGAGAAGTTATCTTCAACTTAGATATTGCCACGGGCGATCGCGCTAAGATTTTCGGCTTTGATAACGCTGATTACTTCGATCTCAGCCGTATTGAGAATTCGGCATTCTTACCAGAATCTGCCGCTCAAGTTATTGACCGCAACCGAATGTTGGGTGTCTTTGAGGATACTGGGGTAGTTGATTCGATTACCTTGGGAGAATATCTCACTCTCAATCCTACGGTAGCGAGCGATTTTGCCTCCGCGATAGATGGTGTGGATGACTCTACCAACTTCCAAACCGATCGCAACTCCCCTTTAGCTTTTGGATATCGGGTACGCTTAAACTTTGACACCAGTTTCACTGGACGCGATCGTCTCCGGACTCGTATTCAGGCTCGTAACTTACAAAATATTAGCGATACAGGACTCTCCACCGATCAAGCCGATCCCAACAAGTATGGCAACACAGATAATAACGATATTCGTCTTTCCGACCTAATTTATCGCTTTCCCATAGGCGATCGGGTGATGTTCCACATTGGTGCAACGGGTTTGGGGATTGATGATGTCTTAGATTCAGGAACCACTAGCCCTTTTGCTGCTGACGGTTTGCCTTTAGGATTGGCTTACAACAACCTTTTCTATGAAATCGGCGATCCAGATGCGGGTATTGGTGCAAATATCGAACTCGCCGATTGGTTGCGCTTAGATGTTGGTTTCATGGCTGGTAATGCCAACAGTGCAACTGAGGGAATCTTTGGTGGGAACTACGTTTTACCCGTCCAACTGAACTTCGATCTTTCTGACGATCTATTTATTGCACTTGGTTATGCTCGCGCCTACTCTGGCGAAAATGATTCTCATGTCTCAGCCACAGCCAGTATTTTAGGGCAAAATCCTTTCCTTTATTACAATCTCAACGATGCAAGTCGCGCTACAGGTTTCTTCCGGTCTGCGATTTCTAGCAATCACTGGCATTTATCTGCCTCCTGGGATGCCTCTGAGGTCTTAAATGTCAGTGCTTTTGTTGGCTATGCGAATGCAATTGCCGAATCTGGCGTTCGCGTCGGCGATAATGCTGACTATTGGACATGGGGTATTAACTTTGGCTTCCCCGATCTCTTCAAAGAAGATGATGTTCTCGTCGCAGGTTTTGGGATGCTGCCTTATCTCGGTAGTGCTAACAATGGACCGAGCGATCGCTCCCCATCCTACATGGCCAATATCGAGTATCGCTTCCCCATTACCGACAATATTGAAATGGCTCCAGGGGTTTATGCTGTGTTTAATCCCAATGGCAACCCCAACAACGACACAATCTTTGTTGGTATGCTGCGGACCACTTTCAGTTTCTAGGAACAGTAAGTTTATCTGAGTAATTTGCTCATCTAGCTTTAAAGGGAGTGCATTTCCGCACTCCTTTTTATTTTTAGAACTTTAAAGCTAAACAATCTTTGTTGGGATGCTTCGCACCATTTTGAACGCTCCCCAACCAAATCAAAGATTATGGTTGGGGATTCTTTCAGCTACGGAAATTCCGTAGCGTTCCCAGAACAACTGGCGTTCTCAGCGTGCAGTCGGAACTTTTGCCCACATACACTCT
>NZ_JAYGHV010000371.1:0-1807 GCF_034932145.1 Spirulina sp. 06S082
GGCGGCGAGATCGCTTTCGACTGCGCCGGCGGCGCTGCGCTGAGCTGGCACGTGGCGGCGACCGGCGCGGCCGAGATGCAGGCGCCCACGAACCTGCCCGATGGCTGGACCTGCCAGATCGAGATCGACCCCTCCGGCCACGCGATCGGCTGGTCGGCGGCCTATCGCGAACCGACTCCCGACATCGCTGCCCGCACCATCGTGGCGATCCTTCGCCGCGGCTCGGCCTTTGTCGCGGTCGCGGTCCACGAGGAGGATTGAGGCATGATCATCGATCTTGTTGCGGGCGAGATGGGCCGGGCGGGCGTAGACGCGGCCGCTTCGCTTATGGCGGCACTGCCCGGCCTGCCCATGGCAAGGCGACGGCACGCAGCCGTCGGCGAGCCTTCCGGCTGGAGCCCGGCGGAACTCTCCCCCCGCGCCTGGTACGACGCGGTGCTGTCGCCCAAGCAGTTCGGCTCCGGCAGCCTCGTCAGCCGCTGGGACGATCTGTCGGGCAATGAACGCCACGCGGCCCAGAACACCGCGGCCTTCCAGCCCGCCTACGACGCCGCCGATGGATGGCTCGAATTTGACGGCACCAACGATGCCCTGGTGCCCTCGTCGAGTCTTATCGCGGCCGGGACCGGATCCTTCACGCTTGCCGCCGTTTACCGCAAGGACAATACGGCCGATCGCTACGTCTACTCGCAGGGCGGCAGCAGCAATCATCGCTCCATCTTTCTGGGCGGCGCCTCGGGCTGGCGGTTCTCGCTCTGGGGCGCGCTGATGTCGGATCAGGGATCGCTGAGCGTCGGCGCAGACCACATCGCGATCTGGACCTATACGGGAAGCGCCCGCCAGATCCATGTCGATGGCGCCCAGATCTTCTCTGGCAGCTACAGCGCCGCCAACCTGCTCGCCTCGAGCCCGGTCATCGGCGGACCGTTCGACAATGGCGCCAACCGCATCGCCGGACGCATGCGCAGCCTGATCTCTTTCGGCGCCGGCCTTTCGCAACAGGATCGCGAACGTCTCGAAGGCTACCTCGCCCATCGCTGGTCGATCGCCGGCAACCTGCCTGCCGGCCATCCCCATAAGGCGGCCGCTCCATGAGCACCTGCTGAATATCCTTCTTGCAACGGCGCCCAGCCTCGACCAATAGGATAGTGCAACGGCAGCAGATATCGGATTCGGGGGATGGCTTTGAGGACGATGCTGGCGGCCAGCACCAGTGCCGGCCGCAAGGCGCTGCGGCACTACAGACGGCACTACGGCCGCTACCCCAATCTTTCGAAGCCGAAGCTCTTCAGCGAGTTCGTTCAACTCTACAAGATCGGCTATCGCAATCCGAAAATCATAGCGCTTTCCGACAAGACGGCCGTCAAGGCCGTCGTCGCAGCAACTCTCGGGCAGGAATGGGTGACGCCAAGCCTGTTCGAGGGAGAATGGCTGCCCGAAAGGCGTGACTGGCCGCTGCCCTATGTCATCAAAGCCAACAATGGAAGCGGGGCGAATGTCTTCGTGCACGGGCGGCATGAGGAAGACTGGCCGCGTGTGGACGACATGTTGCGGCGGTGGCTCGACCGGCCGCATGGGCAGGATCTCGGGGAATGGGTCTATGCCCAGATCACTCCGCGCCTGCTCGTCGAGCCGTTCGTCGACGACCTGTCCAGACTGATCGACTACAAGGTCTTCGTGTTCGGCGGACGGGCGGAATTCGTCCAGACCCATACCGACCGCTTCGGCGATCACCGTTCCAACTTCTACACGCGCACGTGGCAGCCGCTGAACTGGTCTCTGAACTGGCCGCTGGATCCGAGCGCCC
>NZ_JAYGHV010000372.1:0-1803 GCF_034932145.1 Spirulina sp. 06S082
CGTCGTTTCTGTATATGTTCCCGCAGGTCCTAGGTGAGCAATAGAAATAGTCATTTGAGTTATCCGCAAAAAATATGCAAAACACGACCCATTCATTAAACATCCGTCCAGCAAAACCAGAGGATGTTCCGACGATCTTTAGCTTAATTAAAGCACTTGCCGAGTACGAACGACTATCTCATGAAGTTACGGGTGGTACTGCAGAACTGCACAAGCATTTATTTGGCGATCGCCCCTATATTGAAGCAATTCTGGCAGAATGGGAGGGAGAAAGCGTCGGTTTTGCTTTATTTTTCTGCAATTATTCCACCTTTTTAACCCAACCTGGACTCTATCTCGAAGACCTCTTTGTTTTACCCGATTATCGTCGTCGAGGAATTGGCAAAAAGATGTTTCAATATTTAGCTCAATTAGCCATCGATCGCCAGTATGGACGCTTTGAGTGGAGTGTTCTAGACTGGAATGAATCCGCGATCGCTTTTTATAAGAGTATGGGAGCAGTTATTCTCAATGATTGGCGAATTTGTCGGCTAACTGGCGATAATTTGCAGACTCTAACTAAAATTTAACATATTCTCTGGGTGCATCTCAGGATCGACTGCAATTGATTGAGATTATGGGAGAGTGAAGCCCCTCATCTATCCGAAGGATGATGAGCGGGTGTATTCACATAAAGGGAAAGAAATTATTGCAGTTGTGCCACAATTTTCCCCCGCGCTTTCTAATCTAATTGTTCCTCCCATTAATTCTAAGCAACTTTTAGCAATCACTAAACCCAAACCCAGTCCTTCATAATTGCGAGTTGTTGAACTATCAAGCATTAAAAAGGGTTTAAAAAGCAGAGATTGCCGCTCAGATTCAATGCCAATACCAGTATCTTGAATGGTAACTATTGCCCAGTTTTTTTGTGGATCGGAATCAAATTGATGCTGAGTTTTTATGAAAATATCTCCAGATTCAGTAAATTTTATCGCATTATCAATAATATTTAAAAATATCTGCGTGAGTTTCGTTTCATCACCTTGAATCATAAGAGGTTGAGAATCTTCTTGATAATGTAGAGTCAGATTTTTTTGTTTTAATTGACCCGAGTAAATATCGATCGCAGAACTCAAATATATTCGCAAATCTATTTTTTGTAAATAAACTTGCATTCTTCCTGCCTTTATTTTAGCAATGTCGAGGATACTATTAATTGTTTTGAGAAGATGCAGCGCTGATTCCTTTGCAATCTTAAGATTATCTCTTTCTTCTTGGCGATCGTCGCAAAATCCTTCTAAAATCAACTGTAATGCACCTAAAATCCCATTGAGAGGATTGCGGAGTTCGTGAGACATAATCATTAAAAACTCATCTTTTAAGCGATCGATTTCTTGTAAAGCAATATTTTTTTCTTTTAAAGTTTCCAAAAGATTCTCTTTTTGCCGATTAATTTCTTCTAATTCTAATGTACGTTCCTTGACACGATCTTCTAAAGTTTGATTGAGAAACTTTAAAGATTTATTTGCCTTTTGTAATTTTAATTGATGTTCGACACGCGCTAATACTTCTAACTCTTGAAAAGGTTTAGTAATATAATCTGCACCTCCCAATTGAAATGCCCGGATTTTATCCATTGATTCGTCAATAGCGCTAATAAAAATAATCGGAATTTCGCAAAGATGCGGAGATTTTTTGATGCGATCGCAAAACTCATAGCCGTCCATTTCAGGCATTTGAATATCGAGAAGAATTAA
This sequence comes from Spirulina sp. 06S082, assembly GCF_034932145.1. Lineage (NCBI taxonomy): Bacteria > Bacillati > Cyanobacteriota > Cyanophyceae > Spirulinales > Spirulinaceae > Spirulina > Spirulina sp. 06S082. The sequence goes on from NZ_JAYGHV010000372.1 coordinate 1,737, forward strand.
ATCGGGGGGATTTCTTTTGACTGTTTCTAAAGCGCGAGAGCCTCGCAAAAATATTCGCACGCGATAC
>NZ_JAYGHV010000373.1:0-1570 GCF_034932145.1 Spirulina sp. 06S082
CAGCCGACACAGCGCAGGGCATTGCCGCAGGTCCCGACGGGGCCACCGTCCGGGTAATGGTCGCCGGGGTGACCGGGTATACCGGTGCGCTCTCGGCCTGGCTGGTCTGGCGTCACCCCGGCCTGGAACTGGTGAGGATCACCGGTCGCTCGGAGCAGGGACGCAGGCTCAGTGACATCTACCCGCGATACGAGGTGCCGCTGGAGATCACCGACCCCGGCATCGAGGCCTTCGAGGAGGCCGAGGCCGGTATCGTCGCCTACCCTCACGGCGCATCTGCTCCGGTGGTAGCCGAGATGCGCGGCATGGGCCTGAGCGTGGTTGACCTCTCGGCCGATTTCAGGCTGGGCGATCTCGCCACCTATGAGCGCTACTACGGCCCCCATGGGGCACCCGAACTGCTCGACGGTGCCGTCTACGGCCTGCCGGAGCTGAGCCGGGAGCAGATCCGCAAGGCCGGGCTGGTGGCCGGACCGGGCTGCTACCCGACAGCAGCCCTGCTCGCCCTCGCGCCGCTGGCCGAAGAGGGTCTGATCGAGGATGTCGTCATCGATGCCAAATCGGGCGTCTCGGGCGCGGGGCGCAACGGTGGCGAGGCGACGTCTTTCGTCGGGGTGACCGAGAACGTCACTCCCTACAAGCCCGCCGACCACCGCCACCGGCCGGAAATCATCGAGAAGCTCGACCGCCTCGCACCGAGCGGATCCGGCGCCGACCACCTCACCTTCGTCCCCCATCTCGTTCCGGTCGACCAGGGCGAGCTGGTCAGCTGCTACGTGCGTACTTCGGGTGATCTCGAGCAGGCCGAACTCGACCGGCTCTACTCCGCCCGCTACGACGACGAGCCGTTCGTCAACGTCGTATCGAGCCCTCCAGGGATGCGCGACGTGCGCTCGACCAACCGCTGCCACATCCAGCCGGTCACCGGTAACGACCGGGTCGTCGTCTTCGCGACGATCGACAACCTGTGGAAGGGCTCCGCCGGACAGGCGATCCAGAGCCTGAACCTGATGCTCGACATGGAAGAGACGGCAGGGCTTTGACCGGGCCGGCCGCCAGCCCGGACTTCTTCAGCTCCCGGTACTCCGCGCTGCCGGTCCAGATCTTCACCTACGCCGGTCGACCCCAGGCGGACTTCCGGGTCCTGGCCGCAGCCGGCGTGATCTTGATGCTCGCCGTCGTGCTGTTGATGAACTCCGTCGCCATCTGGCTGCGCAGCCGGTACGAGGACAGGACCTGAGAGGACCGACCCCATGACCATCGATCAACACACCCTCGAGGCAGCTCCCGTGGCACGGAAACCGATCGACACCGACATCGATGTCCGCACGGGACGGTCTGCCGACCACCGAGGCGCCGAGGTCACCTTCGCCCTCGACCGGCTGCGCGTCCACTACGGCGACGTCCTCGCTGTGAAGGACATCTCGATGGAGATCTTCCACAAGGACATCACCGCGCTCATCGGCCCGTCAGGCTGTGGCAAGAGCACCCTGCTGCGGTGCTTCAACCGCATGAACGACCTGATCCCGAGCGCCCGGGTGGAGGGCCAGCTCCTCTACCACGGTGAGGA
>NZ_JAYGHV010000374.1:0-1514 GCF_034932145.1 Spirulina sp. 06S082
TGCTATCCAATCCTTCATGAATATCAACTGTCTTAAATTCTGATTCATCAAAACGAGAAAAAAGCCGTAGACTCTTCACAATTTCCCGAATTCGTTCTGAACCATATTTCATCGAATTAAGAATTTTAGGGAGGTCTTCAAATATAAACTCCATATCTTTTTCTTGAATAATTTCTTCCAATTCTGGTGGAAGTGAATGACAATGATCTCGGTAAATTTCAACAATTTCTAATAAATCGTCTGCGTAATCTTTAATATGCGAAATATTACCATAAATAAAGTTAACAGGATTATTGATTTCGTGAGCAATTCCCGCTACAAACTGTCCCAAGCTGGACATTTTTTCATTTTGGATCAGTTGAGCCTGAGTGTTTCTCAGTTTCTTTAAAGTTCGGTGTAATTCGAGGGCGCGATCGCTAGATTCTCGAGCCGATCGCTGGCTCTGTTCGTAGAGTTCAATTTGTTGAAATGCAATGGTAATTTGATTGCTCAACATTTCTAAAATTTCTAAGTCTTTTTTCGTCAAACTCGGACGAACTAAGCTATCTTCTTTTTGATTTCCGACGAATAAAATGCGATCGAATTGATCGAAAACGGCAAAAGGTAAAGCCATAAAATAGTAAACTTGAAAATCTTCTTTAACAGCATCAAGAGGGTTTGTTTTTGTTTTACCATTAACGACAATGCCTTTTTTCTTGCTGGCAAGTTCTCTAAAGAATGGATGAACTAATCGGTTCTGATGCAAGTTTTCTGCATAGCCATAATGAGCAATAGGAACAAAACGACTCATTTGACTTTGATAAATGATGACGCGATCGAAGCCAATATCTTCGGCTAAAGACCTGACAACAATTTGATAAATTTTCTCGATATTGTTTGTTGCAGAAATTTCTTGATTTAATTTTTGGAAGAGTTTGAGAGTTTCCTGCTTTTTCTTTTGTTTTTTATTCTCTTCCATCGCGTCGGCTTCTAAGCGAAAGATGGTTTGGGTTAAAGCATCAATTTCTTGTTGTAAGCCTTGAATTTGCCCTTGTAGATGCTCTATTTCGGAGGTACACTCTAGCATTTTATTTAGCCTCAATTCCTACAAAAACTCCGGTATAGTTATGAAACTGCTGTTCGTTTATAACGGGAGCAATTTCTCCAAATGAAAAAAATCCAATTAAATCGCGATCGGCCTCTAAAGTCTCTAAAGCTACATTTACATCAGGATCGGGTTCGCCAAAAAGATGTTCGCCGCGACCAACACAATTAAAATAAAAGTACGCTGCATCGTCTGGAGATTGCAATTCATTAATAACCTCGTCTACCATATTAGACGTGGCTTTAAGGACTTGATTTCTATCGCGACGAGTTATACGGAAAACAGAACCAACGGGCATTTCTGTCCCAATAATTAAACTTTGTTTTTCTCGATCTGTTTTTAAAATTGCTCGGATGAGAATATCTTCCGAATAATCTTTTCCTGCAAAAGAAATTCCTAAACCAATTAAGTTTAATCCAATTAAACTCAT
>NZ_JAYGHV010000375.1:0-1440 GCF_034932145.1 Spirulina sp. 06S082
CTACCTCTATTCCAGAAGGAGCAATTGAAGCTGGCGCTCATTATTTGATTTTAGATGAAGGAGAAATAACAATTCCGCAATTCTTAGAAGCACTTTCTCAAGGTCAAGAAAAAGGAATTTTCCGCACTTTGGACAAACCCGATATTACTCAAAGTCCTCTACCTCGTTTTGATTTACTCGAGAAAGATGATTACCTAATGATGGCGATCCAATTTTCTCGGGGTTGTCCCTTCCAATGCGAATTTTGTGATATTACTAACCTGTATGGTCGCAAATCTCGTACCAAAGAACCTGCTCAGATTTTAGTAGAATTACAAACTTTCTATGATTTAGGCTGGCGCGGCTCTATTTTCATGGTTGATGATAATTTCATTGGCAATCAACGCAATGTTAAACTTTTGTTGCGGGAATTAATTCCTTGGATGGAGGAACACAATTATCCTTTCACCTTCATCACGGAAGCCTCTGTCAATTTAGCAGAAGATTTAGAACTACTAGACTTGATGGCACAATCTGGTTTTTATGCTGTTTTTCTGGGCATTGAAACCCCCGATTGTGATAGCTTGGAACTCACGGGTAAGTTTCAAAATATTCGCCAACCTTTAGTCGAATCTTGTCGCATTATTAATCAAGCGGGTTTGTTGATTTATGCTGGGTTTATCATTGGTTTTGATGGGGAAAGAACCGGTGCTGGCGATCGCATTCAGGCTTTTGTGGAAGAAACCAATATTCCTCAACCGATGCTTGGCATTTTGCAAGCTCTTCCGAATACGGCACTTTGGCAACGATTAAAACAAGAACAGCGATTATTAGAAGGCTTTGGAGGTGTTGAAGTGGGCGATCAGAATTCTTTGATGAATTTCCTTCCCGATCGCCCGATGGCTGAAATTGCGGAAGAATATCTAGACGCACTTTGGACCATGTACGAGCCGAAAAACTATCTCCGACGTTGTTTGCAACATTGTTTGGGAATTACAACCAATCCTAAACTAGCGCAAAATATGTATTTTCCTCGCGGTAAAGGACTGCGACTCGTCGCTCAGTTATGCTGGCATCAAGGTTGGAAACGCACAGAAATTCGCGGACAATTTTGGCGACAACTTTGGACGATAATGCGGACTAAGCCTCAATTATTGAATATGTATTTGGGTTTATGTGCGGCTGGGGAACATTTCTGGGAATATCGCATTTTGGCAAAAGAGCGTATTCTGGAACAGCAAGGATTAGAGCCTCTGAGTCGGTCCACCTCGGTGAAGCCAGAACCGGTGTTAGTAGATATCTAAAATTAGGAGGCGCGATCGCGCTCGGATTTGTACATTAAATATTCATCCCCCTCAGCAACAGCCTTGAACAACTGGATATTTATTACAGATTTATCTTTTTGCCCTGCTTCCCAGCCTGTTTGTCGGTTTTATATCTAGTGTAGTTATGGGAATGTTA
>NZ_JAYGHV010000376.1:0-1418 GCF_034932145.1 Spirulina sp. 06S082
GCTCGGAGACGAGGTCGGATACCGAATCACGGGCCCGAATCCTCGGCTGGTGGGCGGAACGTGCCTCTTCGGGAAGGGTGACGATTCCGCGCCGGCTCAGGTCTTCGAAAGGATCCTGGGCATCCGAAGAGCTCAGACGGGCGATCTGCTTCCCCCTGCGGGTCACGATCACGTCGGTCCCGCCTTCGACACGCTGAAGGTATTCGCTCAGCCTGTCGTGGAGTTCTCGGATTCCCACCCTCTCTTCGGTTCGTTGTAGCGTCATTAGCTGACCTTAGCAGCTACATGGCTGCGGTTCCCGCATCAGTCGGGCGGAGGTTTGACACCTATCAGCAGCGCCATCTCGAGCCACTTCCAGTAGCAGTCGACGTTCTCGAAGCCGGAGTCGCCCATCCATGCCAGCTGGGCCTCGACCGGAGCCGGCTGGTCGGAGGTGTCCTCCTCGTCGTCCATCGACGCGAACACCTCCAGCGCGCGCCGCTGGAGCTCAGGCGTCGGCAGCTCCACCAGGTCCATGTTGCAGAAGAGCCCGCCCGGTTCGAGCAGGTCGAAGGCCTCGGAGTAGAGCCGCTGCTTCCTTTCGTCCGGCAGGTGGTGGATCACCCATGCCGAGATGATCAGATCGAACCTGCCGAACTCCGTAGGCAGCGGTTCGAGCAGGTCATGCTCGCGGAAGTGAACGCCTTTTTCACCGACGAAGCTCATCCTGGCGGCGGCGAGCAGCGGGGGCGAGATGTCGAGGCCGTAGGCCTCTGCGTCGGGGACGATCGAGCGCACGTCGGCGATCAGCGCACCACCGCCGGTGCCGAGGTCGAGGATCCGCTGCGGACGGCGTTGCCCGACCACGTCGTCGAGCAGCACCTCCCGCATCTGGGCACCGCCGGGAAGCCGGTCGCGTATCGCCAGCCACCTCTCCGAGCGGGCCTGCTCCCGCCATTCGTGTCCCGGCCTGAGGCCGCTTTCACTTCGCTTCGTGCCTGTGACTTCCATACCTCCAACATAACCGGACCGAAACCGCCCGAAACCCGGGGAAAACCCCTAAAGCCGGCAATGCCCTGCCTCAGGGGGGTCCGATACGAAGATCTCGGCCTGCTCGGCCTGACCAATAAGATCGGCCGATCGCCGGCGCTATCCCCAAGTTCAACCAGCATGCTGCCACCTATGACGCGGCGCGTACGCGGATCATCCCGCCCTTCGAGCCGTTCTACGGTGTGGCCGTGCAGGCGATCTCGCTGGCCGGCGCACCGCCGAAGAAGATCCTCGACCTCGGGGCCGGGACCGGCATGCTCGCCGGATTCGTGCTCGACGCCTATCCGGGCTGCGAGGTGACTCTCTTCGACGGCGCGGCGCAGATGCTCGACCGGGCCCGGGAGGCCCTCGAGGGTCGGCCGGTAAGGTTCGTCCAGGGTGACCTGTAC
>NZ_JAYGHV010000377.1:0-1250 GCF_034932145.1 Spirulina sp. 06S082
AGTAGGGGTGCAATGCTTGCACCCTGAAATTATGACCTATTATTAGGGGTTTGCGGATTATCCATGAACAAGAAGCTAATTTATTCTTCGCCACCTCCTTCACTATCATCGCTATCGATAGGACGACAAGCGCGATCGCTGCCAGGGGAAGAATCTTCATTTTCTTCTCCCGCTACGATTTCCTCATCTTCCCCCTCTTCAGAGGTCTTATTTTCCTGTTGAGTCAATTCATCTTCGGGAGTAGACAGGCAACCCCGTGCAAAAAGGATGTCTTCTTCTCGGATTTCTAGGGAATCAAACTCTTGTTCAAATGGCGAAAAATCTGTTGTTGCTGTTGTTGTTGCTGTTGTTGTTGTTGCTGTTGTTGCTGTTGTTGTTGACAAATTATTCGTGATATTAAAGGTCAAGGTATCCAAACCCGAAGAAGCCGCCAAGACTTGGAAATCCCCTGTTGCTGCTGTGAGATTGAAGAAATTCAGGGCAATACCATTGGCATCGGTGATGGCGCTAGTACCATTGGAGAACGAACCCGTGACATCTCCCACAGGACTAAAATTAACGGTTGCGCCAACAGAAGGGATAATATTAAACGCTTTTTCCACCACTTTAACGCTGACATCAAGGGTAGAAGGAAGGCTGCTGATAGTGATGTTTTGGTTGCCAATGGGAACGATTTCAAAACCTTGCCATTCAAAGGCTCCCATATCTACCGTACCATCAGCAATACGCGCACCGGGAGCGCCTCGTTGGTCTGTGGTTAAACTGCCCACTAAAGCATTATCCCCCGCATTGAGGGCGGGACTGGTGAGAGCAAGGGCGTGGGTTTGGGTGGGTCCGCCGTAGTCTCCGAGGGGTAGGAGTTGGGGGTCAACGCCGATGATGTTGTTGCTGCCGGTAATTGTTGCTCCGGTGGAGTCTTCAATCAGGCTGTTGGTGGCAGTTATCGTTCCTAAATTTGCGAATAAATCCGGCGCGGTGCCGTTGTCGGTGTTGTTGGCAACGATACTGTTCGTTAATGTGATGTTGGTGTTCGCATTCAAACCACCACCAATAGTACCAGCACTATTACCGCTCACTGTACTGTTCGTTAAGGTGATATTGTTGCTCGTACTCAAACCACCACCAGTAGCACCAGCACTATTACCACTCACTGTGCTGTTCGTTAATGTGATGCCGCTCGCACCGTTCGCACGCAAACCACCAGCACCACCACTAGCGTTATTACCCCTCACTGTACTGTTCGTTACTGT